>DLVK01000345.1:0-7277 GCA_003444235.1 Rhodospirillaceae bacterium | reverse complement strand
CGTCGAGCAGGTTTTCGAGTAGCCGCGAAATTCCGTTGCTTCCGGTTTTGACCGTTGCAGCAGCGCGCTTGAGTATGTCGGTGACCAGGCGTTTCCCGGAATCGGGCATGCGGTCCGGGTTAGACCCAAACGAGTAAGGCAACACGGAAACAATCTTGTCGCCGGACAGGCTGATATTGAATGTCAGATGATGGCCTTCGAACCGCAGACCCCATTGCTGCGCTCCCGGTGTTCCGAAAAGAGCCAAATAGTATTTGTTCGGATCACGGTACCCGGAGCCACCCTCGAGTTCGTCAAGGGCGGCCTCCCGTTTACGGATTTCCGATACCAACTCCAATCCCTTCTTGCTGAGGACCGTGGCGAGTAACCCCATCGTCGCATTCAGCGTAGCCCGATCCATGCGACCCATGCTTAGGCCACCGCGTGAGCCGGGAGTAAGGCGCCACTCGGTTCGGTCGGAATCATCGAAAGAGGTAAGGGCCAACCGGCGTTCCTCGTCGGACAACGTCGCAATGAACGCTTTGGCAGCGGTGTTCGGCGAGGCCCAACTGCTGGATGCCCCCGCGACCAATGCGAAAACAAAACCGAGCGTCCTAAGAAACGAAGTTCGAACAGTCATAATATTTCCCATCGCACTTTATTTGCCGATAGGAATGATTTAGCGCTCGAAGGAGTGAATTTGAAGGCCGGAATAGCGGGTTCTCGCCAGCGCGGTCCGGCGGGTGCTACACTTCGGTAGAAAAAATCCAAAGGGGGAAGCGTTATGGCCGATCAACAAACCGGACCGTCTATTTCGGAAGCCGTCGCCGACTGGTCGGCGGGTCTCAGCTACAGTGATTTGCCGGAATCGGTTGTCGATATCACCACGAAAGTAGTGCTAGACGGCGCCGGCCTCATGGTAGCTGCACGCGATGAGGATTACGTGCAGGCGGTTGTCGCTTCCGCCGACGGCGAAGGCAACTGCACCGCGCTCGGGCATGCTCAAGGATTTTCCGCAGCCGATGCGGCGTTCATCAATGGCACCGCAGCTCATGGCGAAGATTACGACGACACCGCCGAAGGGTCGCCGATGCATGCGGGTGGTGCGGTCGGGCTCCCGACCCTATTCGCCACCGCCGAACGGTACGGCCTCTCCGGTGAGCAGCTCATTCTCGGTATCGCTGCCTGTGTCGAGATCTCCTGCCGGCTGGCGGTTGTCGCCCCGACGTCTCAGCACAGAGCTTGCTTCCATCCGACCGCCGTATTGGGCTGCTTCGGCGCGACTTTGGGTGCCTCGGCGGCACTCGGGCTCAACGCCAAGCAAACCATGGATGCGCTAGGGACTGCCGGCAGTCTTGCCGCCGGCATCATCGAATATCTCGGCGACGGTAGTTGGACCAAGCGCATGCATCCCGGCTGGAATGCACAAGCGGGTTTACGCGCAGCGCTCATGGGCAAGGCCGGATTCTTCGGCCCGAAATATGTGTTTGAGGGCGAACACGGCGCCTATACCGCCTTCGCGCATCCGGATATCCCTCAGGATTTCGGTCAGGTGACCGACACGCTGGGCAAGGAATGGGTCGCTGACAAGATCACCTTCAAGTCTTACGCCTGTGGCACGATGACTCAGCCCTTTATCGATTGCGCGCTCCGGTTTCGCGAAGTGGGTGTAAACCCGGAGGAAATCGAGTCCATCGAATGTAATGTGGGTGAGGGTACGGTACATCGGCTCTGGGAACCGTTGGAGCTGAAGCAAAACATTCCGACGCCGTACGCCGGTAAGTTCAGTGTGCCCTATTGCATCGGCATCGCCATGGTCGACGGTTCCGCAGGACTGATCCAGTTCACCGGCGAGCGGTTCGAGGACCCGGTGGCGCGATCGATCGCCCAGAAAGTGACCTATGTGATCGATCCGGAGAACGAGTACCCCGCCAATTATACCGGCCACCTGAAAGCCACCATGAAGGACGGTACGGTGCACGAATTCGAGCAACCGCATATGCGGGGCGGTCCGGCGGAACCCCTCAGCGAAGAAGAACTCGTCGGGAAGTTCCGCGCCAACTGCGAATATGGCGGTTGGGACGCGGGCCGCATCGACGAGCTGCAAAGCTATTGCCTGGGCATAGCCGGCGCCGAAAACTTGGATGGCTTGAAGGCGTTTCGCGGCTAAGGACGTCTGTAGGGCTTTCGGTATCGACCGTCTAGTTGCTTACCATTCTTGGAATCAATAGTGCTTTTTTGCGCGGTGTGACGTTTTGCACTGTCAGCAGATTTGTGTTCGCCTATATCGATGGAAGGCCCTAGGGGCACAACAAACCGGAATTCAGGAGTCTTCATGCGCACCCTTCCCTTCGCTTTATTCTTTGTTTTGGTTCTGACCGGTGTTTCGCAGTTCGCCGCTACCCCGGTATCTGCCAAAAATACCGTCCAGGTCACGAAGCATTCCATACGCATCAACAATATCAATTACCGCCGAAACAAGGCCGAGGATGCGGCGCTAGGTTCGTTCGGAGTGCGCCGTGGCGGCGCGCGTCCGTTTTTCGAGCACGAGTTCGATTGGATCGCAGGTGATCTGAAGATTAAGGAGCCGACGACGGTCACGCTGACTTCGGACCTGCAACGGCAATTCAACCTTTCCGCCGCGGTCGACTTGTCGAAAAAGGCATCCGGTTCGGGGTCCGTCGGGGGATCGGGCTCGGTCGATGCGAGTTATACCTTGGTCAAGTTGACCGTCGCCGACAAGTTCCAGGCCATGGACCAGATAAATAAGAGCCGCAAAACCGTCGAGCGGCTTAAAAGTATCAAAAAGGCCAAAAGCATTCGCATGATTACGGAAGTCTGGGTGCTGGTGAAAGGGACCGAATCGCAGACCTCGAGCTTCGTCGGCTCCGGCGAGGCGACCTATAAACAAGCGAGCGGGTCTTTTTCGGTCGCCTCTTCAAGCGGCTCGACATTTTCATTCAGCGCGGGCTCGGTCATGGCTTACACCTTCGACCGGATCAAATTCGACAGCAAACACCAGAAAAAATGGTCGAAAGTGATAAGTCTGGACACCGATATCTATCGCAAATAGAGCCGGTGACGGTTGACGCGCGCGCATAGGCTCACGGCAAAACGTCTTCGGTAAACCACTCGGTTGGTAGATTGTTGCCGACACCCTGGTTTTTCGCGCGTTCGTATAGGACCGCTCCGCACGCGGCGAACTGGATAGCGAGTCCGCGATAGTTCAAAAAGCAGGTCACCTCGTCGTCGCTGTCCCGTCCGGGTGCTTCGCCGGTAATTAGCTCGGGCAAAGTCGGGACCTCTCGGAGATAGGCCATCGACGGGTCATTCCCCGCTTCCTTTTCTTGATCCTTGGTCACCAGTCCGTGGGTGTTGTGGTAATGGTCGAAATCCATACTGGCGGAGTCGTGCATGGCAGTCTTGTCCGCGGCCTTGATGGCCTCGAGTGCAATTTCGTTGTCGCGGATGGTGCCTATATGCATGCCGGGTTTGACATGTTCGGCCAATAAAACGTTGACGTTTGAGTTGGTGGCGCAAAGCACGATGTCGGCGCCCTCAATCGCTTCTTCCGTACTCTCGCAGGCATGCATGTCGACACCGATCTCGGGTGCCATCTGTTGGCAGAAAATTTCCCGATTGTTGCGGGTCATGCTGTAAACACGAATCTGTTCCACTTGGCGTACTGCCGCGATGGCCATAGCCTGGGCGCCCGCCTGCCAGCCCGATCCGATCAAGGCCACAGTCCTGGCATCTTCGCGTGCCATGTATTTCGCCCCGAGTGCACTAGTGCCGGCGACCCGCATTCGTTGCATCACGCCATCGGGAAAAATCGCCAACGGCTCGCCGGTTGCGTTGCTGAACAACAGCACCAATCCCGTCCAGCGATCACCGGGCGCCAAGGGTACTTTTTTACGGCGCGTTTTTCCGCCGACTGTCGGGAAGGACAATATGTCGGAATTGATACGTACCGCACCGACGCCGAGGCTTGCGATTGTCGAGCTCATGGATTTCAACTGGTAGACCGAGTCTGGATGCGTCGTCGTCGTGTTGAGATCGGCGCGGGCATCGAGTATCGCGCGGCCGGCCGCAGCTTCACGATAGGCCTCCTCAAGTGCGCCCAGCACATCATTGATATCGAGCAGCCCGGCGATGTCGTCGTTAGAGAGCAGGATGGTCACTGGGAGGTCCTCAATTCTGCAGCAGGGGACGAAGCGTATCCACACTTGCTTCGTTATCGATAGCATACACCGAATCGACCAATCGTTGCGCCCGATCTGTGCCGAGTACCGGAGCGCATAAATCAAGCGCTTTTTCGGCGACCTCGTCGCGGCTCATGGGGTTCTCCGGCGTGCCGGGTGCGGCATCGGTGCGCGCGGTGAACTCGCCGCCCTCTTTAGTTTTAACGATGACGATGGCGGGGCGCATCGGGTGTAGCGCATCAAGTTCGGAATTGACCGAGAGCTCGAATTTTTCACGTAGCGCCAGCACTTGTGGATCATTCATGCGGTCCTCGTCGTGGGTCGAAGCGAAGGTGAGCGTGCCGTCAATAAGCAAAACCGACAGTAAATGCTGCATGCAAATATCCGGCATCGGACTGTTGTTCGCGATCTCGAAGCGACGGCGGGGTAGCTGGACGAAAATCTTTTCCACATCGTCGGGGCCGATGTTCTGGTTTTGCATAATTGCGAGAAGAGACTCGATTGCTGTTTGGTTGGGATTGCCGGTGGTCCATTTTTTGATGTGGCCATCGAGGATCTCGAACCTGGTGCCGAGACCGTCGATGAGCTCGCCTGGATGTGGGTCATCGGTAAAGATGTCGAAAAAACCATAGGGGCTATTGAACGGATCATCGACGCCGGTAAAGCCATGGCTTACCAAAGCAACTGCAGTGAGCCCGTTGCGCGCGGTCATGCCGCTAAAATCGAAGGCTTTCTCGATATGCCCCTTATCCCGAAAGTAATAGGGGCAGCCGGCAGCCTGCTGGACACAATAGGAAAGTGCTATCCGTGTTTGTGCTGGGTCGAGCCCGGCTAAGGCAGCCGCGGCTGCGGTGCCGCCGAACTGTGAGCCGATCGCATGGGTACTGTGTCCGCCATCGTGGAGAAACTTATCGCCAAGGGAGAGATTGGTACGGACTCCGATATCGTATCCAAGCGCTATGGCGCCCAAGAGATCGGTACCGCTGCGCTCCTCCGTTTCCGCCATGGCAAGGGCGACCGGTACGATTGTTGCCCCCGGGTGCATCCGGCCCCGCTGGTGTGTGTCGTCGGTTTCATCCGCATGGGCCGCCATGCCGTTGGCAAACGCGGCGTAAATGGCGGTGGTAAGAAAGTCCGCACCGATCACAGTAGCTTCTTCGACTCCGCCTTGGGCACGAACAAAAGGGATGGCAACATGGCCTGCCGGCAAATGCGAGCCGGACACCATAGCCGCAAGCGTGTCCAACAAATGATGTTTGGTTTTTTCGATTACCGGCGCAGGCACCGGCGATTCGAGCGCGTGGGCAATATAGGCCGCAAGTTCCTGGGTGATTTCCGTCGCGTCGATGTCCATTCCCGATCTCCCGATAGCGCTCATTCCTAGCGCGCAACCTTTATCCGCCACAAGATCGCGGTGCTGGTAAAGGGCGCAGCGAGGCTCTAGTCTCGGTGAGGGTTTCACCGACGGTTGGCTTTCCGGAGTAGTGTTATGACCGACTACAAATTGGCCGAAGGGTGGTTGGAAGCCGGTGAAGCGGCAGCCTCGATTTCCGGCACGCAATTGCTTTTTGTTTGCGGTGCGGTCAAATCCGGTACGACTTGGGTGCAGCATTGGCTTAATGAAAATCCCGAAATCGATTGCCGCGGTGAGGCTCATTTATTCACCGACTTTGCCGACGGTTTGGTAAAGCTATGTGATACCCAGAATCGTCGCATAGAAGGGCTCAACCAACTAAAGCGCGACGGTATTCCCCATTTTCCGACTATTTCGAGTGGGCTTGCTCAGCGCCTTATGCGCGAAACCGTTATTGGTTGTCTTGCTGCGTATGATGTTGGGCCAGAGATCAAGGTGCTGGGTGAAAAAACACCGACATCGTCGGTTGCGGTGGGGATGATCCTGTCTTTGTTCCCGGACGCCAAAATCTTGAATGTGATACGCGATGGACGCGATATGGTGGTTTCCACTTGGCACCATAATTTGCGTTCCAACCGCGAAGGGTTTTTGAAAACCTTCCCGACGTTTGACGATTTTCTGCCCGAGATTGCGCGGATTTGGGTGGGGCACCAGACGCCATTGTTGGAGCTGGGGGAAAATACCGCGGTCAGGCGAATTCACTATGAGGATTTGCTCGCTGACCCGGCGCCAGTGGTATTCGGTGTGTTCGATTGGCTCGATGTCGCTGCGGACGAGGAAACGGTCGCGGCTTGCGTGGAGGCGACAAGTTTCGAGGTGCTGAGTGGCGGTCGAAAGCGGGGCCAGGCTGATCCCGATTCCTTCTATCGCGTCGGCACGGAACGTCAGTGGGAAAGCGAAATGACCGAGGCCCAGCAAGACGTATTCTGGGGAATTGCCGGCGAGACGATGTTGGCGCAAGGGTACGACCGGAGCGGACGTATCCGCTGAGTTGGAGCTATTTAGCCACCAAGGTCTCGTCCGCAACGCGCAGCATATCGGCGATTTTAACGCGGTCCCGATAGCCTTTTTTCCGCAGCACTGCGCGGATAATGCCATTTCTATCGACGAAAACGGAAGCCGGGTGGGCGACCTTCCAAGTTGCATTCAATAGATTGAAATCTTGAATGATCTTGGCGCCGCGGTCCGACAGTAGCGGATATTTGATCCCGCGACGTTCGGTAAAATTGGCCAGCACGTCGGTTTTGTCGGTGCTGATGGCAACGATGTTGACCTGGCGTTTGGCGAAAGATTTTAGGCTCTCATTCAGCTGCACGAGCTGAACCTTGCAGAAAGGTCACCAATCCGCTGATCGGAAGAACACCAATACGACGCCGTTTTTTCCGGTCAGGTCCTGAAAACTTCGGGTTTTACCGTTCGCGTCCTGTGCTGCAAGATTGGACGGAATCGGCTTTGATACTTCCATGGCAAAGCTGCGGATCGAAGACCCGGCGAATATTATCAGCGTCGCCAACGCGGCAATCACGAAACGTCGTGGCATTTTTCCACCTATAATCAAAATTCAGATCAAATATGGCCGACTGTTTCGATCAAGGCAACGCGTTCCCTTAAAACTTTTTGTGAACTGTCGGATTGAGACTGCGTGGATTGTTATTTGGTGATTACGGTCCTAGGCTGACCGG
>DLVK01000431.1:0-3625 GCA_003444235.1 Rhodospirillaceae bacterium | reverse complement strand
TCAAAGGGCAACTCTTCTCACGCATCGCCGAAGGCGATCAAAGGGCAACTCTTCTCACGCATCGCCGAAGGCGAATTGACCGAAGAAATTCGTTTTCCGAATGACCAAGGCATTGCCGGCCACGTATTTACGACCAGTCAGGGTCTCATCGTCGATGACGCCTATGCGGACGAGCGTTTCAACACCGCGATCGACAAGAAAACCGGTTACAAAACAGAAAGTATTCTCTGCGCGCCGATTAGGACTCCTACAGGTGAGACCATCGGCGTCGTGCAGGCGTTGAATAAGCTCGACGGCGCCTTCAATCAGGAAGATATGGACCCTCTTGAGGCGATGACCCGTCGCGCTTCGCTTGCTCTGCTAGCTACCCAGACACAAGAGTCTGCGGTTCCCGACTTTATGCGGCAGGCCGGCGATACCATTAATTCTTTGTATCGCTCTATCCTTCCAGCTAAAGCCGAAGTACAGGCAGTCGAGCCGGCTGTGGAAGAGACGCCGCCCGACGCTCCTGCCGGCAGCGAGACCGAGCAAATTTCTGCTGAACTTGCGAAGGAACCAGCCTTTCAAGATTGTCCCACCGACACGTTGGCGCGTTTTCTGGCCCACGTCACAATGCGCGACGTCAAACGCGGTGAGATCATCCACGATATAGACGGTCAGGCTACCGACACCTATCTCATTGTCGACGGCGCATTCAAGATCACCAGTAACGGCGGTAAGCCAATTACAGTGGAATCCGGTTTCCTCGGCGAAGAAGCCGGGATCGGCCTGGATGCTTATGTGTCCGAATGCAGGGCAACGAAAAAGTCCCGAGTTCTGGCAATGCCGGGCCATGCAATGAAGGCGTTGGCGGCAAGCGGCTCGCTACGCGATCGGTTGATCGCCTCTTTCAGTGGCCGCTTCAGTGGCGATGCCGGCGCACGAGGCTACGGCGAGCGGACTGTATTTTCCGAAGTTTTGGAATCGCCTCGCTTGGCAATCGGCTGGGTGCTGGCGTTGTTGGTTCCAGTGCTGGTCTACTATATTTCGCTGGATATGGCGGATTTCCCGGGGACGCAGGCGCGCTATCTGCTATGCGCAATTTCGGTCACCGTGGTGATGTGGATATTCAGTTTGCTACCGGAATTTGTGCCGGCACTGTTCGTGATATTGGTTTCGATATTATTGGGAGTCGTGCCACCGGAAGTCGCTGTGGCCGGGTTCGGGTCCAAGAGCTTCTTCATGGCGTTGAGCATTCTTGGCCTGAGTGTCGTAATCACCGTATCGGGACTTAGCTATCGGGTATTGCTGGTCCTGCTCCGCATCGGACCGGCCAATAAGATTTGGTACAATATGTGTTTGTTCGCGACCGGTTTCGCACTGACGCCGGTGGTACCGACGGCGAACGGTCGTATCTCGATCGTGACACCGTTTATGGTCGATTTGCTAGGCGCGTTCGATCGCACGTCCGCGAAGGAAGAGGCTCCGCGCCTGACCGCGAGCGTGGTCACCGGCATTTCGTTAATGTCGGCGGTATTCCTGAGCTCCAAATCGGTCAATTTTATCGTTTTCGGTATGTTGCCGACCCAGGAGCAGGCGCAATTCCAATTCCTGAACTGGATGTTGGCCGCTGCGGTAGTCGCGGCGATCATGCTGATCCTGTTCGCGCTCACGAGCTGGATTATTTTCCGTAACGAAAGCAACCCCTCTATCCCCAAAACCCTGGTGGTCGCGCAGTCCAAGATGTTGGGCCCGATGCGTCCGGCGGAGTGGGCCGGCGTGTTCGGCCTTGGCATTCTTTTGGTGAGCTTTCTAACCGCAGCCCTGCATCGGATCGAGGTGCCGTGGGTGGCGATGGCAATCTTGTTTACGTTGTTGATGTTCGGCTTTATCCGAGACAAGCAGTTCCGCGAAAAGATCGACTGGAACTTCCTGATCTTCCTGGGCGCGTTGATTGGTATCGTCTCATCGATGCAGCATACGGGCCTCGATGTTTGGCTCGCCAGTCAGCTCGAATTCCTCAACGAATATATGCAGCATGAATTCGAATGGTTTGTGCTGATGCTGACGGTCGCTATTTTCATCGTTCGTCTGGCGCTGCCAATCAATGCGGTGGTGGTCATCTTCGCCGCCCTGTTGATCCCGACAGCGGTCAATATCGGTGTCAATCCTTGGCTTGTGGGCTTTATCATCCTGCTGATGTCTGAGAGCTTCATTTGGCCTTATCAGGCGTCCTACTACATCATGTTTATTTCGATCGCGGGCAACAAAGCGCGGAGCGAAGATCCGCGGTTGGTGATGATGAATTTCGCCATCGTCGGCATTAAACTGTTGGCCGTCTATGCGTCTATACCCTATTGGAAAGCGTTGGGGCTGCTATGACGAGAACCACGATCAAAGTCATTTTCATGGGGGCGTTCTGCCTCTCGCTGTTCGTTGCCGTACTCTGGGTCAGCTATTCCAAGCCTCGGCTATTGATACTGCACAGCTACAGCACCGATTACGTCTGGACCCATAACATCGATATCGGTCTCGAACGTATCCTCGAAGGACAAAGCTGGCTCGACATTCATCGCCACTACATGAAAACCAAGAAGCGGTCGGACAAGCGCTATCTCCAACGCGCGGGCATTTCGGCCCGTAACGCGATCGATCAGATTCGACCCAATGTGGTGATCGCGATCGATGATTATGCGCAGAAGCTGGCAGCTAAATATTACGTCAATCGCAAGGACGTTCAGATCGTTTTTGCCGGCTTAAATGGCAGCGCGTCACCTTACGGATATGACGGTGCCAAGAACGTCACCGGTATTTACGAACGCAAGCCCGTCGCTGCACTGCGCGAAGTGGTGCAGGTGATGAAGAGCTCAGGAAATCCGAGAGTATTATTCCTGTCCGACAAATCGCACTCCGCCAAACGCGATGCCGGCTATATGGCCAAATTCAAATGGGCTCCGGTGCGTTATGAAGGGCATCTTCCGGTCAAGACCTTCGAAGACTGGAAGAAGGAAATCAAAACCATCGATAAGAAAACCGACTTTGTCTTCGTCGGCGCCTATCGCAAGCTTTATGACAAAGGCGGCAAGCGCAAGGTGAAAGCCAAGAAGGTGATGGCGTGGACGGTTAAAAATTCGCCGGTGCCCGTGATCGGCATTAACGAGTTCGTCACCAAGGACGGTGCGATCTTTTCCGTTGGCGTGTCGCCTTACGAGCAGGGCGAGATTTCCGCCAAGATGGCGCTCAGGATTTTGCGCGAGAAGATACAGGCAAGCGACATTCCCCGTGTCCTGTCGGCGCAATATGTCGTCGCCATGCGCCGCGAGGCGATGGAAAAAATGGGCATCCAGGTGCCCGCAGTCTATGAGGCCTTGGCGCAGGTCACCGGAAATTATTTCGACTAAGACCTGAATTTTCCGAGCGATAATTTGTAAGGCTCGCGTGCCCCGCGCGCGTCTCCAGCTATCTTCCATTTCCGTCTGGTCTCGGGCAGTCTGGCCGCCTCAGAACTCAAGAATATTAAAATTTCTTTTGGGGCTTTCATGACACATCCGCTCGACCTCCCTGACAAATGGGACATGGAAACCGACGTCGTGGTCATCGGCTTTGGCGCGGCGGGCTTTGCCGTTTCGGTAACCGCACACGACCT
>DLVK01000073.1:0-10170 GCA_003444235.1 Rhodospirillaceae bacterium | reverse complement strand
ACTGCTATCCGTCATGTCATTTTCTCCATCTTGCGGAAAATGGAAATCCAAATAGACTGTACCCTATGGCTCAGGCGGGAGATATGCCCGAGATCATTCCCTCCGGTGCCGCCCTTGGGGCGGATGTGCATGGGGTCGATCTTGGTAATCTAGGTGAAGCGGCTTTCGAGACGATTCGGAAGGCTGCGCTCGACCATTTGGTGCTCAGATTTCGCGACCAGTCTCTCGACGACGCGGCGCTGATCGGGTTTGGCCGCCGGTTTGGTGACTTGCTCGGCCAAGGGGCCAGCATCGTCGGCAAACACTATATTGAGGAATATCCCGAAATTCTCTGTGTCTCCAACATCAAGGACGACGACGGAAAGCCGCTCGGCAATCTCGGTTCCGGCGAAGCAATTTGGCATAGTGATCAATCTTATTGGGACGAGCCGCCGTCATATTCGATCCTGAATGCGGTCGAACTTCCGCCGGAAGGGGGCGATAGCCATTTTTGCAATCAGTATCTTGCGTACGAGACCTTGCCTGACGACCTTAAATCGGCCCTTGAAGGGAAACGGCTTGTACACGACGAGAGCACGAATAGCGCCGGGCAGATGCGGGCCGGGTTCGACGAAATCAACGATCCTCGTAAAGCGCCGGGCGCCCGTCATCCTGGGGTTCGTACCCACCCCGAGACCGGCCAGAAGGCGCTCTATCTCGGGCGAAGGCGCAATTCAGCGGTGCTCGACATGGATCTTGCGGCGGGCGAAGCTCTGCTCGATCAAGTCTGGCGACATGCGACGTTAGAGAAATTCACCTGGATTCAAGTATGGCGGCCGGGCGATGTGGTGATGTGGGACAATCGTTGTACGCTTCATCGTCGCGATGGGTTCGATAACAGCCAGCGCCGTATGATGCATCGCATTCAAGTGGCGGGCTCGGTGCCTGCCTAAATTTCTATAAGGACTGACGTAGGGCTGGCGATGTATGTGCCCCTCTGGCGCCCGACATTCGTTTCGCCCTATGCTGTTGGCAGCGAAACCGCTTGAGGAGCGGGTACCATGTCCAAACCCTACACGCGATTGCTGGCGGATTTCATCGCCGGGCTCGACTTTTCTGCGTTCCCCGAGGAGGTGTTGGCTCAGGCCAAGCTCTTGGTGCTGGACAGTATCGGCAATCAGCTTTCCGGTTCGCGCGAGCCGGCGGCTGGGATCGTAACCGATTGGATCGCTGCCTTGGATGCAAGGCAGGACTGCACAATTGTCGGCACCGGACTGCGTGCACCTATGACATTTGCCGGCTTTGCCAATGGGGTAATGGGCCACTCGGTGGAAATGGACGATGCGCACCGGGATGGGTTGGTAAAATGCGGGACGGTGATCACGCCGGCGTCGATTACCTGTTCCGAGGCGGAGGGGTGCGACGGGAAGCGTTTCCTGACCGCGATGATCGGCGGGTACGAGCTGATGATCCGCCTTGGCCTCGCCGTAAATCCGGGCCATCGCAACCGCAGCCATCATTCCACCGCGACGGTCGGTTCCTTTGCCTCGGCGTCGGTCGCCGCGAAAATACTGGGATTGAATGCGGATACGCTCACAGATGCCTTCGGTGTCGCCGGAACCCAGGCACAGGGCCTGTCGGCCTTCCTCGACGACCCGCACTCGATGACCAAGCCCTTCAATGCGGGCAAAGGCGTAATGACTGGATTATTCTCCGTCGAACTCGCAGCCAAGGGACTAAAAGGACCGAATAATATTCTCGAAGGCGAGGAAGGTTTTTTCCATGCGGAGTGCGAAGAGGTGGACTTCGATGTCATCGATAGTGGGCTCGGCACGACCTGGCGGATTATGGAAGAGGGATTCAAACCCCACGCGGCGTGCCGTTATTCGCACACCGCGATCGACGTTTCGCACCAGCTTGCGATCAACCACGATTTGCCCGGCGATGCCGTCGAGCGCGTGGTCGTGCGCATGTCGCCGCTGGCGGTGCGTCAGACCAAGCACAAAAATCCGCCGCATGTGATCTCCGCCGAGGGCAGCACGTCCTATGTGGTCGCGCTCGCATTGCTCTCGAAAAAGCCGCATTTGGTGCATGAGGATTTCGTCGTTGCTTGGGAGGACCCGTCGGTACTCGAGTTCGCGCAACGGGTGGATCTGGAGGCTGATGAGCGTCGCTTCGACTATATGGGGCGGGGTACCGAGGTCGAAGTATTTTTGAAGGATGGATCGTCGGTCGTGGCCGAGGCGGCGTTGCCTAAGGGCGAGCCTGAGAATCCCATGAGCGAAGATGAAATTCGGGCCAAGTTTGAAAGTTTGGCGGGGCCGATTGTAGGGAGCGCCGATACCGCCGAAATTTCGGCTATGGTTACAGACTTGGACGCCTTGGAGGATTGCCGTGAATTGGCGGCATTGCTCGGTGTCGACCAAACGAAGGCGCAAAACGCCGCGGAATAAATCGGAGGAAATCAAAATGAAAATCACCGCCGTCGAAGCCTATAAGGTCAAAGTGCCGATCAAAGGCGATTACCGCATGGCAAAGGGTGTCCATAAGGCCCTCGATAGCGTGTTCGTCAAAATCCTGACCGATGAGGGCATCACCGGCATCGGTGATATTCACCAAGGTGTCGCCGGTTATACCGAAGAGACGGTGGATACCATTCACGCGGTCATCACGGGCGCATTCGGTCCGGCGTTGGTCGGCGAAGAACTGGATTCGCCGGAACGGCTGCATCGATTGATGACCGAAACTCGCATGGGTAATCCGTTTGCGCGTTCGGGGCTCGAAATGGCTATTTACGATGCGCTCGGCAAGCAGGCGGGCGTGAGCGTTGCCGCGCTATTGGGCGGCCCGGCCCGGCGAGAGGTGAAATTAAGCGGTGGCATCGGTATCGAGACGCCGGAGGTGGCAGCAGAAAAGGTGGCTGCGATCGTCGAGGAAGGGTATCGCACCATCAAGGTCAAAATCGGCACCGACGATATCGCCCAGGACATTGCCCGCGTGCGGGCCTGCCGTAAGGCGGTGGGGGACGATATTGCGATCAGGCTCGATGCGAATGCGGGGTATGACGCGATCGACGCGCTCACGGTGGTCAAGGCGCTCGGCGATTTGGGTATCGAGCATATGGAACAGCCGGTTGCCGGGTCCGATTGGGAGGGCATGGCGCGTCTTCGATCCCTTGGCGCGCTGCCGATTATGGCGGACGAAAGTATCGTTTCCCCATCGGATGCTTATCGTCTTGTGCATATGGGCGCCTGCGACGTCATCAAGATCAAGATCACCAAGGTCGGCGGCTATATCAACGCACGGAAGATAATCGATGTCTGTGATGCGAGTGGCACCGGCCTGGTCATTGGCCAGGGGCTATGCTCGAGTGTCGAAGCGGCGGCGGAAGCCCAGGTTGCGTGCGCGTTCGAACATGTTTGCGATGTGGCGGAAATGGTCGGACCGGCCAAACTCAAGGATGATTTGACCCCGACCCCGATTTCGCTCGCGGGCGGTACACTTGCGTTGCCGGACGGACCCGGCCTCGGCGTTGAGCTCGATGACGCCAAGTTGGCGCAATACTCTGAGGGTGGTGAAGTAACGGCAGTTGCAGCAGAATAGTATTAAATAACAGCAGTAAATTCTATAGTAATTCTTTCTTCATCTAAAGTATGTAGAAGTGATCTATGGCGCATGTTACTGTTAAATAACATTACCTGACCTTCCTCGGGAGTATAAGCTACATTCTCCATATTGAAATCATTGTCTTCTAATACAGGTACAGAAATCATTTTTTCTGCAGCGGGAGAATCAAATACTTCTTTTGATGACCCTTCTGGGGCTTTTAATATGTAAAGACCCGCGAATAAACTGTTAGGGTGTACATGTACATCAGTAGAACAGTTTTTTTCATAAATATTAATCCACATATTCTTAATATATACATTTGATTCGGGAAGAAATACTCCAGTTTGATTTGCGAATTGTACGAGTTCGCCCGCAATGAACTGGCTGAGCTCGGTGAACTCGGGCATCATATGTATTTCGTTGGCGTTCTCGATGGTGGTGTAGACCGTGCATGCCCAGTCCTCGGGCCGACTGTTAGGCGTGTTGGTGCGGATTTGTTGCACCGCTTGTTGGAGCCCCGCATTTAGCCGGGCGGCGTCGGGATGCTTCGAGACCTGCACCGGGCAGGGAAACAGTTCCAGAACCCTCGTGTGTTGACTGAGATCTTCCATCGAATGTGGCTAGAGAGTCGCGTTGAACGAAACGCTGATGCGCTCGCCCTCGGCTTCGTTTACGGGGACTGAGTGCCGGAGCGCGCTATCGAAGATCACCAAATCGCCAGGCTCCGGCGAATAGGCGGCAATGGTGGTGTTATAGGGGGTGTCCCGCTCGATCGGCGGACGGATCATGGTGTCTGCATTATAGGAATGGAACATGATCTTCGAGCAGTTAGGGGGTGCCTTGACGTAGTAGACACCGGTCATGATGTGGTTGGCGTGATTGTGAATTTCCTGGCTCATACCCTGTTGGTAGATGTTCACCCAGCATTGGGTGATCCGCAGATCGTTCTCCGCCAACGGATACGCCATCAATTCCCCGTATTTGGTCAAACATTGCATGACGGCATCGTTGAACTCCTGAAATGCAGGGCGTTCATGGAGTGCGCAATTGTTCGATATTGTCGTGTAGACGTCACACGCCCAGGAGGAGGGTTTGCCGTTCGGCGTTTCCTCACGGATTTGGTCCAACTCGTTGATCATGGCTTCGTTGAGTTCGGGTCCGTTGGGGACCCGCGTCACCAATACCGGCACCCTGAACAAACCCTCGAGTTTGCGCTCGATATTCGTCGCCTGTGGCGCGTTCATGGCATTTGGTGCCAGCGGCATGGTGTCACCCTTTTCTTGGCAAATCTCAGCTCAAACTATCTCTAGCCGATTCTAGGGCCGGCTGGAACGATAATCCAACAAGCAAAATGTCGCTATGGCCGAGAATTACTACAAAGTAGTTTTTATGTAAATAAACATTTATATTATACAGTTAAAGCCTATGGAAATACGTTCGTCTTCTATTTTATGTAATAATACTCTATTTTTTATATAACTATTAAATATTAATAATTCTCCCTCTCTCATTTCATAACTCGCTTGGCGCATATTGTATTCGTTACTTGTTTTTATTGGGGGCATAATCATGCTTTCTGAAGATGGGGAGTCGAATGCAAATAAACCAGAGTTTTCTGGTATTTTGATAAAGTAAACACCAGAAAATATACTGTTAGGGTGATTGTGAAGGTCCATTGAATGGTTTAATTCATAAATATCTAACCACATTTTGTTTATTATTACTGTTTCATTTGGAAGAAATAATTTATGAATATTGGCGAAGTTATTGGCCTCCCCGGTAATGAAGCTAGCGAGGTCAGCGAATGCCGGGTCTTCCTGCAGGTCATTGCGGTTCTCCGAGGTGGTGTAGAGGTTGCCTGCCCATTCACGCGGTTTGCTGTTGGGGGTCGTGCGGCGAATTTCGTCGATGGGCTCCAGCAGTGCGCGATTGAGTGCGTCCGCATCCGGTACGGTCGAGATTTGTACCGCGTTTGGAAAAAATTCCAGAATTTCGGCGTCGAGTGTGGTCATCGCTGGATCAGAACCGCGCATTGAACGAAATACTAATACGCTCACCGTCGATTTCGCTGGTTGGCACCGAATGGCGGAGTGCGCTGTCGAAGATGATGAGGTCGCCGGGCTCCGGCCGTATGGCCGCGATAGGGTTGTTTAACGGGTCGTCTTCGATCACCGGTGGACGGATCATCACGTCCGCATAGGGCGAGTGGAACAGTATTTCCGAACAATCGGCCGGTGCTTTGAGATAGTAGACGCCGGTCATGATGTTATTCGGATGATGGTGAATTTCCTGGCTCATGCCGGTTTGATAGATGTTGACCCAGCACTGGGTGATTTCGAGGTCGCCGGGAGCCAAGTCATAGCCCATCACCTCACCGAAGGCTGCGAGGGCTTGTTGTACGAGGCCGGTAAATTCACGCAAGGCCGGACGTTGATGGAGCCGGTTATTGTTGGTGAGCGTGGTATAGACATCGCAGGCCCAACTATCGGGTTTGCCGTTTGGCGTCGTGTCGCGCACCTGATCGATTTCGGCAATTAGATTCTCGTTCAGGGTCGGCCCCTCCGGGGCCTTGATTAAAAGGACCGGGACCGGAAACAATTTTTGGTAGTTGCGGGCTGGCGCGCTGGACACGTTGGATGGACTTTCGGTCGAATGGGAACGTAATCCGTATTATAAGAAATCGCACCTGGGGAGGCGATGTATGATTGATGTTTATGGCCTGAAGAATTGCGACACCTGTCGCAAAGCAATGAAATGGCTGGCGGCGGAAGGCAAGGAAGCGACCCTGCATGATTTTCGCGCTGAAGGGCTCGACGCAGACCGTCTTGACGGTTGGCTTGCGAAAGTCGACTGGGAAATATTGTTGAATCGGCGTGGCACTACCTGGCGCAAGCTCGATGAAGCGGATAAGGAAAATCTCGATCAGGCCAAGGTAAAAAACCTGATGCTGGCTCAGCCCAGCCTGATCAAGCGTCCGGTTTTCGAATTGGGAGACCGGATACTGGTCGGGTTTAAGCAGGACGAACAGGATGCCTTACGTCAGGCGGATTAAGGCTGATTAACTTTTAGAAAAAATACCAAGGAGAAAATCTCATGGAATGCAGAATGGATGGGCGCAACGCGCTGATCACCGGATCAAGCCGCGGCCTGGGTCGTGCGATGGCGATGGGTTTCGCGTCGTCGGGGGCGAATGTGGTGATTTGTGGCCGGCGCGAAGATGTGTTGAACGAGACGTTGAAAGATGTCGAAGCCGTGGCCGAAGGCAAGGTTCATGCGATCCCCGGTGATGTTAGTACGGCCGATGGCGTTACCGCGCTGATGGATGCGAGCGAAGGCGCGCTCGGACAGATCGATATTCTGGTCAATAATGCGGGCGCTTCAATGCGGAAACCATTTTGCGAAATTACCGATGAGGAATGGAGCTACGATTTCGAACTCAAGGTGTTCGGGGCGATCCGCACCTGTCGGCGTGCCATGCCGGGGATGATTGATCGTAAATGGGGCCGGATCATAAATGTGTTGAATATCGGCGCCAAAGCGCCTCCGGGCGGCGGCGCGCCAACGGCTGTTTCGCGCGCGACCGGGATGGCTCTCACCAAAGTTCTGTCCAAGGAAGGTGCGCCGCATAACGTTTTGGTCAATTCACTGCTGGTCGGCCGTATCGAGAGCGATCAATGGCTGAACCGTTGGGAGGCATCCGACAAATCCATGACCTACGACGAGTATCTCGAAGATATGGCAAAGGATCTGAAGCTTCCGATTGGGCGTCTCGGTACCGCCGAGGAGTTCGCCAATATCGCTTGTTTCCTGTGTTCCGATGCGGGCTCCTATATCAATGGGGTAGCGATCAATGTGGATGGCGGGACGAGCCCTGCTGTTTAGACGGATAGGGTCTGCGAGCGGCGTCGCGGCCTTTGCCGCGCTGCTGCTCGTTGCATGCCAGAGCTATCAAAACATAGCCCCGACATCTGCGCCGTCTTCGACAGCGGCGAAAGACACGCGTGAGCTGACGCTGCTGACCTACAATATCCGAACCGGGCTTGGGACGATCTCGCCGGGCACCAGCCCGTATCACACCCAACTCTGGAAAAAAGATTTGAAGCGCGTTGCCGCGGCGATCAGATCGACAGGGGCGGATGTCGTCGCCTTGCAGGAGCTGCTGGAAGGGCAGGAAAAAGAACTGGGACAGTTGTTAGGCATGAATTACGCCTATACCAGTCACGGGTCCATCGGCCCCGGCGATTGGTGGGGCAATGCGGTTTTGTCGAAATTTCCGATCATCGCGTCGCGCCGCGATTTACTGAGTAGCGGGAGCGGCAATACGCGATCCAACGCGGTGGTTACGGTGGAAATCAACGGTAAACCCCATCTGTTCATCAGCATCCATAAGGATAAGGATTTGGGCGATGGGGTCTCGATAGACCGCACGGCAGATACCGCAAACGAATTCTCCGGTCCGGTCTCGGTGATGGGCGATTTCAATCTTTGGCCCGATGATCCGATCATGAAAAAAATGCCGAAAAAGCTTGTCGATACCGTCGACCTTGTGGATACGCCGGGCAGTCGTTTCCTGAAAAAGACCGGAACGCTGAACGGCGAGCATCACCCCGACCATGGCGGCCGGATCGATGGAATTTGGATCGACCCGAACTATTACGAAGTGATCGATACCTATCTCATGGATAGAGCCCATTGGGACGCATCGGACCATTACGGCGTCGTGGCGCGCGTCAGAATCAAATAACGTTTTAATCCGTCGGCGCGTTTACGCTGTCGGGCGGGAAGGTGATGGTTGCGGTGGTGCCTGATCCGAGTTCGCTATCAAGCGAGAAATCGGCGCCATGGGCATCGACCAGGCTGGCGACGATGCCAAGCCCAAGCCCGATACCATAGGTACCACGGGTGAATTCGGTCTCGCCGCGCTGGAACGGTTGCAACACGCGATCGAGGTCCTTTTTATCGATGCCGGGCCCGTTGTCGCTGACCGTAATGGCAATGCCGCCATCCTCGGTTTCATGGCTGTGGACCTCGATGCGCCCGCCATCTTGTGTAAATTGCACGGAATTAGATGTGAGATTGATGATGATCTGTCGAAACCGCATTTCGTCGGCCAGCAACGCGACTTCGAGAATCCCATCGACAACCAATTCCTGCCGCTTGCCATCGGCAATTGGCCTGACCATGGCAACCGCCCGATCGATAGCGCGCGATAGCGATATATTCGCTTTATGCAGAGCCGTCTCCCCGAGTTCGAGGCGGGAGAGATCGAGGATATTGTTGATTAGATCGAGCAAGTGTTGGCCGCCCGAGAGAATATCCTCGAGATACTCCCGGCACCGTTCCTTGCCGATTTTGTCGAAATCGTCTTTCAGCAATACTTCCGCAAACCCGATGATCGCATTGAGCGGCGTACGAAGTTCGTGGCTCATGCTGGCGAGAAAGATGGTTTTGGCGCGATTGGCGCTTTCCGCCCGTTGCCGTAGGCGGGCTTCCATTTGCTGCGATTTTTCCACCGCTTCGGCCATGCTGTTGAAGGCGTCACGGAGATCGTTGAACTCCGCCGGAACGAAGCGGCGCTTGCGTTGGATGACCGGTGTTCCGCTGCCGCCTTCCGCCATCGCGCGTGCGGCACCGATTACGTCGCTCAATGGGCCGGTCAGGCGCCATGCCAGGGCGGTGCCGATCCCGACCGAAACAAGGAATCCGATGAACAGGACCAACAATGCAGCGCGGTTGGCCGCAGCCGCGGCTTCTTCTAGTTCGACAAAGGGCTGTGGGATCATCACGCCCCAACCGGTCCCTTTAACGGCGGTGAATCCGGCGATCATATCCGCCTTAACCGCCGGCGAATAAAATTGCGATATGCCGTTTTCGCCGCGAACCATCGCCGCCACTGGCGGTACCTTGGAGATGTTCTTCATCGCCTTTCGCCACTGCGGCTTGGGATGCCACAATACGCGCCCCAGATGGTCGACAATTGCCGCATGACCCTTGCGCCCGAAACTGATGGCTTTACCGAGCTCGACGAAATAATCGGTCTTGAGCGCGCCGATGGCGAACAGACCATCTTGGCGGCTAACGATAAAGATGGTCGGTTCATTGCCGGGCCCCGCTTCGACGCCACTCATAACCGGGGTCGAAGACTTGGCGATCTGGGTGAAAAGCGCGAAACGTTCGTCGGGAAACTTTGATGGGCATGGCGTGGTTTCGGAGCTGATCGAGGCAACAAGTTTCCCGCTCTTGGCGTCGGCAATACATAGATGTCGGAAGGAAAGATTCTGCAGGAGCGCGGCGCCGGATTGGATCTGGCGACCCTGCATCACATTCTGGGTCAATATCGTATAGGCAGAGAGTATGTCGCGGTGATAGCGGCTGAGCGCTTCACCTACATTGCGGGCAATCAACAGGTGGCGGTCGCTCACATCGTCTACCTGGCGCTGCAGAGCGACTTGATTGGACCAGATATAAAAAGCGATGAGCGGCAAAAGTGTGACCGGAATCAGCACCGCGATCAGAACCGTCCTGAGCGATAGGTTTTGCCAATCCAAATCCGGCAACTTTGGAATTTTCAGAAATTTTGCC
>DLVK01000063.1:0-3231 GCA_003444235.1 Rhodospirillaceae bacterium | reverse complement strand
GTCCCGCCTTTTTTGCGGAATTCCGGGCGCGGTTGGGTGACGGCGGAATATAATATGCTGCCGCGCTCGACCAATACGCGCTCTAACCGGCGACGCACCGCGCGATCGGGCCGGACCCAGGAAATCCAGCGCCTTATTGGTCGAAGTTTGCGGGCAGTCACCAACTTGGAAGGCTTCGGCGAACTGCAGATTATTGTCGATTGCGACGTTTTGCAGGCAGATGGCGGCACACGCACCGCGTCGATTACAGGTGGCTATGTGGCACTACATCTCGCATTCCAGCATCTCAAATCCATCGGCGCGATTGAAGATATACCCCTCACGGGTCAGGTCGCCGCGGTTTCGTGCGGGATATGGGAAGGGTCGTCGATTCTGGATCTGGACTATGCGGAAGATTCGACCGCCGAAGCGGATGCGAATTTCGTTCTCACTGCTGATAGTGGCATCGTGGAAATACAGGGAACTGCGGAGGCAGACCCATTCAGCCGCGCACAATTCGACGAGCTGCTCGACCTTGCCGTCAAAGGCGTCGACGAGCTCTCGAAGGCACAAAACAACGCGCTTGGTCTCTAGACACGTCAAAAACGGTGATGCCCTGTGGCAAGGACTGGTTTCGGGAAAAATTTGGTTATCGCAAGCCATAACGAAGGCAAGGTTCGGGAAATTCGCGAGTTATTCGAGCCTTACGGTCTCGACGTACGATCGGCTGCCGAGCTGGATCTGCCCGAGCCCGAGGAGACTGGTGCAACCTTCGTCGAGAACGCGATTTTAAAGGCCGAAGCCGCTGCAACAGGTTGCGGAATTGTTTCGCTGGCGGACGATTCGGGCCTTGTCGTTCCCGCATTGGACGGCGCGCCGGGTATCTATTCCGCCAGATGGGCGGGACCTGAAAAGGATTTCGATCACGCAATGGCGCGCATCGAAAACGAACTTGGTCCCGACGGCGATCGCGCAGCGCACTTCGTTTGCGTATTGGCGCTGGCGCACCCCGATGGAACCTGCGACACCTATGAGGGAAAGGTCCACGGCACGCTGGTCTGGCCCCCACGCGGCGATAAGGGCTTCGGCTACGATCCCATGTTTCGACCAGAAAATTACGATGAAACCTTCGGCGAGATAGATCAGACGCAAAAGCACGATATCAGTCACCGAGCGGCGGCGTTTCGGTTGTTCATCGAGGATCAATTCAAGGATGGCTAGTCGCTCCTATGAGCCGCTGGCGCTTTATGTGCATTGGCCCTTCTGCCAATCGAAGTGTCCCTATTGCGATTTCAACAGCCATGTACGGCTCGAAATCGATCAGCGGCGTTGGCGAGAGGCATTGCTTCGCGAGCTCGAATCCGAGGCCGAGGCAGATCCCGACCGTCGCATCACCAGTATTTTTTTTGGCGGCGGAACGCCATCCCTGATGTTGCCTGAAACCGCAGCGGCAATTATAGAAGCCGCTGATCGGTATTGGGGACTCACGGATAGTGCGGAAATTACCATCGAGGCAAACCCCAGTTCGGTCGAAATTGGCCGCTTGCGGGACATTCGTGCTGCCGGTGTAAATCGGATTTCACTTGGCGTGCAGTCTTTCGACGACGACGCGCTCGATTTTCTAGGCCGGGCCCATAGTGCCGGCGACGCCCGAACAGCGCTCGACAAAGTGCGAAGCTTATTTTCGCGCTATTCCTTCGATTTGATCTACAGCCGACCCGATCAATCGGTGCGGGCTTGGAAAGATGAGCTGGCGCACGCGCTCGAGTTTGCCGGCGATCATCTATCGCTTTATCAATTGACCATCGAGCGAGGAACCGCCTTTTTCGCTCGCCACCGCGATGGCGCTTTCGAGTTGCCCGACGACGAAACTGCCGCTCGGCAATTCGAGCACTCCCGCAAAACTTTGGAGAATGCAGGCCTTAAAGCCTATGAAATCTCCAATCATGCCGAGCCCGGTGGCGAATGCCGCCACAACCTCGCCTATTGGCGTTACCAGGACTATGTCGGGATTGGTCCCGGCGCCCATGGCCGAGTGCGACGGGGTGGAAAGAAATGGGCAACCCGACGAATTGCCAAGCCCGAAAACTGGTTGAATCAGACCGAATCCCAAGGCGACGGGTTGCAGGAAAAGACAGCGCTCACGGATACGGAAATTTTCGAGGAAATGACATTGATGGGCCTTCGGCTTGCCGAAGGCTTGAATTTAGACGCGATCACGCGAGAAACCGGCGCCCGGTTTGAAGATCAGACCAATTCTCGCGCTTTGGATAATTTAATTGAAGGCGGGTTTCTAGCTAAATCCGGCAGTTACCTTAAAGCCACACCCGCGGGCGCCCAACGCTTGAATGCGGTTACCGCAAAGTTGCTGGACGCCTGAGATTAGCGGTGAAAATCCTGGAACGTTCGAGCCGATCGGTTAAGTGTCCGAAATCCTTTTTTGCGTACCTCTAAAACCGCAAATGCGCGTTCGGCAACACCATCCTCACGAAGCCGGAACAGGCCATCCACGCCGTCGAAACCATTGGGATTGGTAAGTGCGCGCCGCGAGAAATCCGGCCCCCCTGGTGAACGCGCCAGAACCGCAGCCAACGCAGTGGCATCGTAAGCGAGCGAGACCAGACGCGGTGGCGGTTTGCCGAAAGTTTGCGAGAACCGCTCGACGAAAAACCTCCGCTCCTTCATCGATGGCGCCGCGAACCAGGCACGGCGGAGCGACGGCTCGCGTTCCAGGTTCGGGATTTGATCCCAATTGCGCAGGCCCAAAAATCGCACCGCAGGCTGATCCACATCGAAAAATGCAAGCTGGGCGGCCAAAACGCTCATGGACGGCCCTGTATCCGGCAGTAAGATTGCGTCAAAATCCACTTCGCCGATTGTATCCAGATTTTCAAGTCGTTTTAGCGCCTGCTTGGAAACCTCGTCTTCACGATCTTCCAGCAAGGCCCGTTGTTTCAACAAAGCCTTGCGGCGCTCGTCATAGTTGGAAATCGCCTTGATTTCGGTGCTGAAGTCTGTGGCGCCAGGTCGATAAAAAGCGAATTTCACAATTTCAACGCCCCGGCTGGCGGCTACGTTTTGCAGGCTTTGAAACACCGCTTTACCGTAGGGATTGTCCGGCGCCATCAACGCCAGCCGTCGAAGCCCCCGACGGGCGGCATAATCAACAACCGTATAAACCTGTTGGCGTGGAACGAATCCCATTATGAAAACGTTGTGGCCGGCCACATCGCTGGAATTGGAAAAGGCGAC
>DLVK01000281.1:0-3178 GCA_003444235.1 Rhodospirillaceae bacterium | reverse complement strand
CCGGCACCCGGACGGGTGAGGGCGAATTCGGGATGCAGCGGGCGAATCTCTTTCTGGAAAAGACAGGTTTGGACGCGATGCCCGAGCGCATTCTCGAGATTGGCTGTAACGAAGGCCATATGTTGGCTATTTGTAAAGATCGTGGCGGTCAGAAGATGGTCGGCGTTGAGCCATCCATGGCGTAATTTAGAAGCGTTGATTGGAGCTCTCCCGGATCGAATTCGCTCGCCGTTGCCACCGTTTGCCTCGGGTGAGGTCCCTCTCGGATATCCAATTTTGTGCGACAACCGCGATGAAATGCGCCGGCGGCTCTCCGAACGCCGCATGTTTTGTCCGGTGCATTGGCCATTACCGCCAAAGGTTTCACCATCGGAATTTCCTGAGGCGCATTTGCTCTCCGAACAGATCCTGACTTTGCCACTGGATCAACGTTACGGGCAGGAAGATATGATACGGTTGGCTGAGGCGGTGTCGGAATTTGTTTGAATGACCGACGTCGAAATTTTCGACTCGAAGCGGGATGCAACGGATTGGAACTCGTTGTTAGATCGTTTGGGACGACGCTTGCAGGATATTTATCTCAAGCCCGAATACGGTGCGTTGTATTGCTCCAAGAATACGGAAAGCAAGCTCTTCGCATATCAAGAAGGCATTGTGATCTGGGTTTATTCGTTTCTGCTGCGAGGGCTGCCCGCTACGTACCGGGAGATCGCCGGAAGCGATGCGCGTGATATCGAAACGCCGTATGGATATGGCGGACCGGTTACGAATTCCGAAGACCCCGCATTTGTTGAACGAGCGAATTCGGCATTCCAGAAATGGTGTAACGAATGGGGGATCGTCGCGGAGTTTGTCCGGTTCCATCCGTTGCTCGACAATCAAGAGGCGCGGCGGCCCTATATCGACCCTTTGCTCGACCGCGGTACGGTATCGCTCGGTCTTGCGGGTGACGCGCCGATTATAAGCAGGTTCGATGGGAACGCGCGTAATATGGTACGGCGCTTCGAACAAGAGGGCGCGACGATTGAAGAGACAGATTTATCCGAAGACTTCGATCGATTTGTCGAAATTTACAAGGAGACGATGCATCGCGTATCAGCCGACGCATTCTACTACTTCGATTTGGATCATTTTGACCGGCTCCGTCGGATGACACTTGGACCAGCGAAATTATACGTTGTCAAGCTTGATGGACGGATTACAGCCGGGGCCATCTTTCTGATGGGCGGAGAGTGGATGCACTATCATCTTTCGGCGACGGATCCGGATCACCGGGTGCCTGGAGCGACGAACGCGGTCATTCTTTGCGCCGCCGAAATCGGGCGCACCAAGGGTCTGAAACGGTTGCATCTCGGCGGTGGTAATTCGAATGCGGAAGATGATCCGCTTTTTCGGTTTAAACGCCGTATGGGCACCGACACCCATGATTTTTGGATCGGTAGACGCATTCACAACGAAGAGGTATACCGCGCTGTTTGCAATGAATGGCGGCGCGACAACGCAGATGTGGCCCACACATACGGCGGTAGATTGCTCTGTTATCACTATAGACGAAATCCGTAAGTTGTCGGAAGGAAAGGCTAACACTTTATGACTGATTTTGCTTTGGAATATGTAGGGCACGCCTGTTTGCTGTTGAATATAGACGGTGAGCAGATTGTTACGGACCCATGGTTCACAAATCCGGTCATGGCGAATTCGTGGTATCACGTGCCGAAGTATGCCCGGTCCATCGATCAATTGCCGCCTCTCGACTATATCTATGTTTCGCACGAGCACGCCGATCACCTCGACATTCCGGCACTCCGTCAACTTACGCCCGATGCGACGATCATCATCCCAGCTTTTGGAGATGGGAAACTCGAACGTACTCTAGCGGATGCAAATTTATCTCAGCCGGTTGTGGCCCTCGCGGATGGTGAAATTTTCGAGACGCGCGGCGGCGCGAAATTGTGCCTTTACCTAGCTGATACTGGATCGAAAGATTCCTCTCTCATCGCGGCGAAGGGCGATACCTGCGTTTACAACCACACGGACAATTGGATTACGCCGGCGAAAATGTCGCAAATCGGAAATCAGTGGCCGGTCGATATCGCGTTTCAATGCTATGCAGGTGTCGGCTCATTTCCATCCTATATGCTTTGGCCGCTGGAGTATCGCGTCGAGTTAGGCGCCGCAAAAAAGATTCAACTCTTCGAGCGAATGAAGGAAGCGATTCTCGCTCTTCAACCAAAAACCGTCGTTCCCTTTGGTGCCAGTTTCGGTTATCTGCGACCTGAAACGCTTTGGCTGAACGACGTCTGCGCGACAGATCCGACCGAATGCCGCAAATGGCTGAAAGAGCATGGTGTAACGATACCCATCACATTGATGGATCACGGAGATTTATGGGCTGCCTCGACGGGTGCTCGAAAAGGCGACGTCCGACATTCACTAGTCATAACGTCGGAGACGATCTCGGAGTATTCTCACCTCTATGCCGAAACGATTGAACAGAAGCGGGCTGAGGAGAATGTCGGCGAAGAATACTTGGCGCTCAATGAGCAAATGCTGGGCGATTATCTGCAAGCCTGGGTCGATGCGGAGAAAGATAGGTTTGCGGAAGATCCATTGTCGATACAGTTCAGCATTTCGGGGAAGAACGGCTTTGTCTGGACCGTCGATTTCGCTGATGAAGATGCGATCGTATCGAAGAAAATTCTGCCGTTGCCGAACCTCTTTCTCAGTTTGACGGATGTCGAGCTTTTCAACGGGCTGGTGCACCGTCATTACAGCATCACCGACCTCTATCTTTCTTCAAGAATTCAAATGAACAGGTATCCCTACGAGACCTATCATAGAGCCTTCTTCGAATCGTTTTTCTGGTGGGGGGAGCGCGGGCAAATTGATCGTAACCGAGAACAGGCGGCTAAAGTCGGCGCAAATTGGCAAAATGGCTTGGTAGGATGACACATACTTGTCGCATTTGTGGGCACACAGTTCATCGCGAAATTTTTTCGCACCCTGAAACGCCGCTCTTTATTGGAATTGTCGGCGAGAATACGCCAGACGATTTGGCGAATATCAGCTTGCCGATTTCATAAGTCATTTGCGGAAACTGCCATACGGTCCAGCAACCGGTTGAACCAAAAGTCGACGCTCTTCTCGATCAAATTTATCTCGTTTCGCAAGACAATGC
>DLVK01000412.1:0-2602 GCA_003444235.1 Rhodospirillaceae bacterium | reverse complement strand
ATGCAGCGCAATGGTAACGATAGACAGACTTACCTTTACTCATGAATGCGGTGTCGCTGGGTTTCAATTCTATGGCATCAACTGTGCTCATCGGAAACAGCAATAGAAGGTTGCCAACAGAATACGTGTAAAGGGCATCATGCGACGTTCTCTGGAGTATCGAGTGTCGTTCCTGCCAGACCGTCGAGGATCGGACAATCGGGTCGATCGTCTCCGTCGCAGCATTCGATCAGATGTGCAAGAACCTTGCGAAGCGAAACTAGTTCCTCAAGTTTTGCTTCGATCCTCTGAAGGTGCATCGTTGCGATGCGCTTTACGTCGGCGCTCGCTCGATTTT
The DNA here is from genome assembly GCA_003444235.1 of Rhodospirillaceae bacterium. Taxonomy (GTDB): domain Bacteria; phylum Pseudomonadota; class Alphaproteobacteria; order UBA8366; family UBA8366; genus UBA8366. The sequence continues at coordinate 2,265 of DLVK01000412.1, read as the reverse complement.
GGTCCTCGTAGAGAGTGAGAAGGGTACGGCATTCATCGACAGAAAATCCGAGGGCCCGCGCGCGCTGAAGGAAGCTGAGTTTATGGACATCCGCCTCACTATAATCGCGATAACCGTTGTCCCGACGGGCCGGCACGACGAGACCGATCTCTTCGTAGTAGTGCATTGTGCGGACTGGCAGTCCGGCTCTTTCGGATGCTCTTCCGACGTTCATGATCGATACTCCTAAAACTTCACGGTGCGTAATCGAAGGGCATTTGCGATAACCGAGACCGAGCTGAGACTCATCGCCAATGCCGCAATCATCGGTCCTGGCATGAATCCGAACATCGGGTAAAGCAGACCGGCGGCGATCGGCACACCGACCGCATTATAGGCAAACGCGAAAAACAAGTTCTGCCGGATGTTCCGCATGGTGGCGGCACTGAGTCGCCGTGCGCGAACGAGACCACCGAGGCTTCCTCCGACTAACGTGACGTCTGCGCTTTCTATCGCGATATCGGATCCACTGCCCATCGCAATACCGACGTCGGCTACTGCGAGCGCCGGAGCATCGTTGATACCGTCACCGGCCATGACGACGATATGTCCCTCGGCGCGAAGGTCCTCAACCACGTCGCGTTTGTCATCCGGTGACGCATCGGCGTGGATTTCGTCAATCGGAAGGCCGGCGCCGACGAATTCGGCAGTTGCACGAGTATCGCCCGTCAGCATCACTATCTGTAAACCGGCGTTTCGAATTTCATTCAACGCCGTTTCCGCGTCATCTTTGACGGTGTCGCCCACTGCAATCAGCCCCATCAGCTGTCCGGCCCGAGCGCAATAGACAACCGTTGCTCCCTTATTTCGCAGATCTTCTGCAGATGCGTTCATCGGTAAAATATCTACACCTTGCGCGCTAATGAAGGTGGCATTTCCGAGATGGCAATCGAATTGATCGATCGTACCCCGGACGCCGAGACCCGTGATCGAACGAAAATCCTCGACCGTATCAGATGGAATATTTCGGGCATTTGCTTCCGACAAGATGGCCGTAGCGAGGGGATGCTCGCTACCTGTCTCTAGGCTAGCGGCAACGGAAAGCAGCTCGGTCTCACAGAAACTGGATGATGTGACAAGCGCGCGTACGGTTGGCCGTCCGGTGGTGACGGTTCCGGTTTTATCTATGACCAATGTGTCCGCTTCACCCAGCCGCTCCAGCACTTCAGCATCGCGTATCAGAACGCCTGCCTCGGCACCACGGCCCATGCCCACCATAATTGACATGGGGGTCGCGAGGCCAAGGGCGCAGGGGCAGGCGATAATCAAGACCGAGACGGCCGCAACCAAACCGTTGGCGAAGGCCGGTGACGGACCGAAGAATGCTCATCCTAGGAAGGCGATTGCGGCGGCGGCAATCACTGACGGTACAAAATATCCGGCGACGTTGTCCACGATGCGTTGGATTGGCGCACGGCTGCGTTGTGCCTGAACGACGGTTGCGCCAATTCGTGAGAGGACGGTTTCGGCACCGACAGTCTCGGCTTGCACGGTCAAGCTGCCGAGGCCGTTGATTGTTCCGCCGACGACGGATGAACCGACGGATTTTTCTACGGGTATGGCTTCTCCTGTTACCATTGATTCGTCGATCGCGCTCGCGCCGTCCACCACAACACCGTCGGTCGGTACGCGTTCACCCGGTAAAACACGCAGAATATCCCCCACAACGAGGGCCTCAGCGGGGACCTCTTGTTCTATGCCGTTCGCAATGCGCCGTGCGGTTTTTGGCGATAGGTCCATCAAGAGCCGTATCGCAGTACCTGTGCGTCCGCGCGCCCGCATTTCCATAACCTGTCCAAGCAGCACCAAAGAGATGATTACTGCAGCGGCCTCAAAGTAGAGACCGGGGCTCCCGTCGTCGGTCCGAAACTGAGCGGGGAAGAGTTCCGGCGTAAAGAATGTGAGCAGACTGAAAAGATAGGCCGTTGCGACACCGAGTGCGATCAGTGTGAACATATTTGGCCGCCAGGGTACAAATGAGCGCCAGCCGCGTTCGAAGATTGGATATCCGGCCCAGATAACAACTGGTGTTGAAAAGACGAATTGAAGCCATCCACTCCAAAGCGGCGCTACGATTCCGTGTAAGTACGGAAGATGCTCTGACATCGAGATGATGACAACCGGTAGGGCGAAGAGCGCGGCTATGTAGAAGCGGCGGCTCATGTCTTTCAGTTCGTGATCGTCTGCCTCTGCATTAAACGGGTTGGCTGCCTCCAGTGCCATACC
>DLVK01000324.1:0-10040 GCA_003444235.1 Rhodospirillaceae bacterium | reverse complement strand
TCGTAGCGGCGGTTCCAAAAAACATGACTGGCATCGGTTTCTTCAACCAACGCTGCGAGCACGGTTGCGGCGGATCCCCGCCTTAGAACAAGTTCGTTACTGTGCCGCTCAAGCGCCGAGCCCAATGCTGCGAGAGAACCGTGTAGCCACCATCGGGAAGCGCCACCGGGACGCCAATCGCCCGCATCGTCATCATCGAGAATATAGACGGGAAGGACTGGCCGGCCGGTCGCAACCGCAGCCTCCAGGGCCGGGTTGTCACTGACGCGAAGATCGCGTCGAAACCATAGGATAGCGGTCATTGAGAAGTCTCAGTCAATTCGGCACCCGTCTACATACGCTGTTCTCACACTTGCTTCAGCATGGACGATTTAAGCTAGACCTCTAGCCTAGCCACTCCCGCTTCGCTTCGGCAAATTGGCCGCGCAAAAGCGCGCTTCTGATTTCCGCCATAAGCCCGACCATGAAGGCGATGTTGTGTTGCGTCAGCAATTGTAATCCGAGAATTTCATCCGCTTTGATCAAGTGATGAATGTAGCCTCGTGAAAAGTTTTCACAGGCATAGCAGCCGCACTTGTCGTCCAAAGGTTTTCCGTCCTCGCGGAAACGGGCGTTGCGAAGATTTATACGGAAGTCCTTGGCGTTCTTTTTAAGTGCCCAACCATGGCGGGCGATGCGGGTTGGCGACACGCAATCAAAGGTATCGACGCCCATTGCTACGCCTTCCCAGATGTCGTGGATGCCGCCGATGCCGAGCAAATGGACCGGCTTTTCCTGCGCGGTTTCGGCAAGCGGTGCCATGGCGAACTCGACAATGTCGTACATGGCGTCCTTGTGATCACCGAGGCATCCACCGACCGCATGGCCGAAAAACGGTAACGAGGCGATAAATTCGGCCCCTTCGCGACGCAGGTCCTCGTAGATGCCGCCTTGAATCACGCCGTAAAGCCCTTGCGTCCCGTCATGATGACGGGCGAATTCGGCAAGGCTGCGCTCGGCCCATTTATGCGTGAGCTTGAGCGAATTTTCCGTATAGGATCGCTCCACATGCACCGGCGTACATTCGTCTAATACCACAGCCAGATCGGGCCGCAGTTGACGTTGAATACGGATCGCGGATTCCGGCGTCAATTTGTGTTTGGTGCCGTCGCGTGGCGAGCGAAATACCGCCCCCTCTTCCGACAGATCGAGCAACAGGGGATTTCGTTTACCATCACGGCTCCCCTTAATCTCGGAGCTTTCGGTGCCCTGACCGAGACTGAAGATCTGGAACCCGCCACTATCGGTCAGCATCGGGCCGTCCCAGCCCATAAATTTGTGCAACCCTCCGAGCTTCTCGACCACGTCGGGGCCGGGCTGAATTAACAAGTGGTAGGTGTTGGCAAGAACCATTTCCACATTGGCCGCTCGGAGGTCGCGGGGACTGGCACCTCTGATCGCCGCTTTGGTCGCGCAAAAAATAAACGCCGGGGTCATCAATTCCCCGTGCGGAGTACTCAAACGTCCGAGCCGGGCACGGCTCGCCGCATCGCGCTCCAAAATTTCGAAGCCGAAGCCGGGATACTCGAGCTTATCTGGGACGGATGTGCTCATAACAGGAGACAATAATAGAAAAGGCCCGCATTGGGCGGGCCTTAAATGGCAAAAAACTAAAAAACTTTAGGCAGCTGATTGTTTTTCCGCAGCACGTACGATTCGTTTTTTTAAACGCTTTGCTTCCGGTGTCAGCTTCCGGTTCGGCGTTCCCAACAGATAAGCGTCGAGCCCGCCCTTATGCTCAATGGTGCGAATTGCCGACGGCGTTATTCTCAGCCGTACCATTTCACCCAGAACATCGCTCAAAAGAGACGTATTTTGCAGGTTCGGCAAATAACGACGCTTGGTCTTGTTATGGGCGTGACTGACATTGTTGCCTGTGCGGACGCCCTTACCCGTGATCATGCAGCGGCGTGACATTTCTCGCTCCACCTTAATGATTTACCAACCCAGCGACCGAACTGGAATTCGCCCGCCGATGAGGCGAGCGTTGTAGGGCAGTGGCCAAACTCCGTCAAGAAGGTTTCAAGTCTCGAAACTGCCGAATGAGGGCCGCCGCCGCTTCAGGCGCGGTCGTTTTACCGTCAGCCACCGATTGGGCCAACGCATCCAAATCACCGACACCACCAAGTCCTGCACGAATTTCGCTTTCAAGCCGTTCGCGGAGTGCATCCCACAACCAGACCCGCGCCTGACGCGCGCGATTCTGCGCTAGGGCGCCATTCGTGGTCATCACCTTCCGCCAGTCCTGGATCAATTCCCAGGCTTCGGCGATACCAGCGCCGGTCAACGCCGAGCATGTGCGAACGGGCACGGTCCAATCGTCCATCGCCGGGCGCAACATGTGTATCGCGCTTTGGTAATCCGCCGCCGCGTGGGTAGCCGCTTTTTCTAGGTCGCCGTCAGCTTTGTTGACCAGCACCAGATCGGCCAATTCGACGATACCTTTTTTCATCCCTTGCAGCTCATCACCACCCGACGGCAGCAGCAAGAGCAGAAACAAATCGGTCATATCCGCAACCGTGGTTTCCGACTGCCCCACGCCGACGGTTTCGACAAAAACCACATCGAACCCCGCCGCCTCGCAAGCGATCAGTGCCTCCCGGCTACGGTGACCGACGCCGCCAAGCGCGTCGCCTGCCGGTGATGGCCGTATGAAGGCATTGGGATGGCGTGACAGCTCTTCCATCCGCGTCTTGTCGCCCAAAATTGAGCCACCGCTCCGCTTTGAACTCGGGTCAATCGCAAGGACAGCCAGCTTGTGACCTTGTTCGACAACGTAAAGGCCGAACCGTTCGACAAATGTGGATTTGCCGACACCGGGCACGCCCGAAATCCCAATCCGGATGGATTCACCTGCACGAGGCGTTAATTCCGCCAGCAGATTTGCGGCGGCGGCGGCATGATCCTGATTCGTCGATTCCAGGAGTGTGATCGCCTGTGCGAGGGCCCGTCGGTCTCCCTTCACCACCCCTTCGACCAGCGTACCGCCAGCGTTCGATTTTGCCGATGCCATTTCAGACGCCTCTGTTGCCGGACTCTTGCGCCAAGGCGCGATCTGCCTCTTCGGCCCCGGGGCCTAGAGGTTGGCCAAATGAGAATTCCACGAAATTACCGTCCGGATCTTTGAGTCCGCAATAATAGCCCGCTGGATATACATCCTGACGGGGTGCCCAGGCCAAACAACCCGCCGCATCGGCCCTCGCCGCGAGCGCGTCGACCGCGTCTCTGCTGTCGAGTGCGAATCCGAAATGGCTAAAGTCCCGCTCGCTCTGATCCCGTCCGGGCCCTCCCGGTAAAATAACGAAAATAAACTCCCGCTCTTTGCCGGGCTCCGATAGCCAGACGATGCGGCCACTTTTATCGGGCCGCTCGTGAATGATCTGCATTCCGCAATAGTCCCGGTAAAATTCAATACAAGCTTCTACATCGCGAACGTGGAGCGCGAGGTGAGTTAGCGCCGGCGAGGCAAAAGTCATTCGGGGCCTGTTTCGAGCAGTTTCGACATCACGATTTCGTCCACATAGGCGCCGTCGATATAGAGCGATTCCCGACGTGTTCCCTCGACCTGGTAGTCCATCTGTTCGTAGAGCCTCAATGCACGCGGATTATGACTCATGACTGTTAGTTCGAGCCGATGTAAGTCGGCCTTGTGAGCAAAGAACTCCAGCCCTTCCATCAATTTACGACCTAGGCCATTCCCGGTATGGGCTTGGAGGACGCCGACACCGACGGTCGCAGTGTAACGATTGCGCTCAAGTTCGCCTCCCATTACTACCGCCTCGCCTACCGGCGCATCATCCAACCAGGCCGTGAGCAGCAAATGGCGCGGCAATTCGCGAAACCGTTCGATGATCAGACGCATTTCGTCGACCGAGCGGGCGCGCTCGGAAGGGCCGCGCAGGAAAAAACTGGTTTCCGCCAACAGCGCACGGCCGAAATGATAGAGTGCTTCGGCGTCTTCGCCCTCTGCGGCACGCAGTTTATAGGCCGGGCGTTGCTCTGAGTCCGATCGTTCAGGGGTTTGTTTGGCGTCGACCGCCATTTCCTTGGCTCCTATTCGCTTTCTATGGCACCGATCGCCGGTTTTTGTTCCACCACCGACGACAAAACCACCGAACTTTCCGCTTCCCCATGTTCACGGAAGCGCTCGATTAAGGCTTCCAGCGACTCCACCGTCGGGGCAGCAAGCTTGACTAAAAAACATGCTTCACCGGTGATGTGATGACACTCGAGCACCTGCGGCAATTCCAACGCCAGACGCCGTACCGCCTGAAACTTAGCGCCTGGGCAGCGTAAGCGCAAAAAGGCGGTAATCGGCAACCCGATCGCTCGCCGATCGAGCTTTGCATGATATCCCAATAAAGCGCCGGATTCCTCCAATCGCCGCACCCGTTCGGCCACTGCAGGCGGGGATAGCCCAACCCGTCGCGCGAGAGCATTGAAAGACAATCGCGCGTCTTCGGCGAGATATCTTAATAAATTTAATGTTTTTTGATCCATAACTTAATAATCACATAGTTTTATACCTTTTTAAATATATTTATAAAGTTTTATGATTTTATGCCTTTCGTTTGAAAGCTTGTCAGGCCTTACACTTATGATTATCAAGCTGATGCGGCCTTGGCGCCACGTCCGGTGGAGATTTTAAATTTGGATTTCGTGTTGTTTTTGAAGGCTATCGGGATCGGATTCTCGATTGCGGCACCGGTCGGTCCGGTCGCGATGCTCTGTATCCAACGCAGTTTGAAAACCGGCTGGTGGCCAGGGTTTTTCACAGGGCTCGGTGCCGCCGCGGCCGATACTTTTTATGCGGCAATCGCGGTTTTCGGCCTTGCCGCCGCCTTAACCGCCCTTTTCGATCAGTCGCCGTGGATTCAGCCGGTCTGCGGCATCATTCTAATCGTCGTGGGTACGCATATTTTTCGCGAGAAACCCAGTGAGACAAGCGGACAACGGCGGGTAATGAAAGCACACCATATGGCGGGCAATTGGTTGAGCGCATTTGTGATCACTTTGCTCAATCCGGCGACGATACTGGCGTTTCTGGCGGTCTTCGGCGGCCTGAAAATTGCCGACGGCGTTGAAGATCCAGTACAAGGCTTAACCACGGTGGGTGGCGTGTTTGTCGGTGCCGCGATCTGGTGGATCGGATTGACCACGGTTGCGGCCGTGTTTCACCACCAAATTCAGCCTAAAACCATGCTCCTGATCAACCGGCTCGGCGGCCTGGTGGTATTTGGATTTGGCGTATTCGCTCTCGTCGATTGGGGTATGGGCTGATAGAGCAGCCGGTCTATTTGCCCGACACGATATCGCGACCCAGCGCGCGACAGAGCAACAGGTAAAGCTTGCCCACATCAGCGGTCATGAAGGTGGAATGGAGCAGATGTTCCGGATCCACCTCTTCGGCTTCGCGCAGTAGAGTTTCGAAATGATCGAAATAGCGCATCACGTAGCGGCGCATTTCTTCTTCGCGCTGAACCTTCTGGGCAATCAACGATGCGGTGGCGGACGGTTTGTTGCCGAGCAGCGCGCGGGTGAAAATACCCCGATCGCCTTTGACGTAGCGTTTCCAGTCCGCGTCCGGCACTTCGGTCCGCAAGAGACGGGTCAGGTCGACTGCCGTCGAATGCAGATCTTCGATGATATAGCGTGCGGTTTTGAGGAACACATTGCGGCGGCCGGAGAGATCCATCTCCTTCAACCGCTCCGCCTGATCGGCCGCATCGGCGGCGGCCTGCGCCAGCACTGCGGCATGCTGATCGAAGCTGGTGCTGGCTTCGCTAGTCTTCGCCATCACTTCGTCGGTCGTGTTGAGAAGATTTGCCCGATGATGCTCGACCTTTTCGGTCAGGCTGTCGATCTGGCTGCGCGCATCGCCGGTCGCCTGAACCAGCGTATGAGTTTGACGGCCAAGAATTTCGCCAACCTCGCGAACCTGCCCGCTCGCCTCTTCGCCGGCCTGACCAAGATCACGTGCCTGCTGACGAAGCCGCTCGGTAAGCGCGCCCATGCGTGAGGAAAGCTGATCGGTCGACCCATGTAAATTCGCGGTCTGCTGCGTGAAGGCGTCTCCAATCAACCGCATGCGCTCGGTCGCCTCTTGTGCGACGCGCATGACTTGCTCCGATTCCTTTTGCAGCGCTTCGTTATTATCGTTGATCTGCATGCCAGCTTGCAGCGAAGCCGAGGTCAGGCGTTCTGCCTGGGCATTGAACCGTTCGCCGATTTCGTTCATCAGACGTAGCCCTTCGCCGAGGGCGTGATTCATCGTCGTGGTTTCCTTGTCGAAATTCTGTCCTGCTTCGCCCAACCGCGCGGCGACAGTTCCCGCCGCCTCGAGGAGCTGCGCCACTTGCTGCTGTAGAACGGATGAAATTTCTCCCGCCTGTTCGGAGGCTTTGGTCGATGACTCCTTCAGCGCTTCCGAATGAGCCTGGATCTGCGTGTCGATCTGTTGCGAACGTTTCTGCAGGAAAGTGGCAAGCTCGCCCAAATTTTTGCTGTCTTCTGCCAGTGCCGCCTTGACCTGGCCCGCACGCTCGCCAACCTGGGTCGCCGCCGCACTGAGCTCGGTCGTATTTTCGCTAAGCGCCTCACGAATCTCTTGCACGCGGCCGGCAACGTGCTCCGACGCTTCGTTCATTTCCTGGCTGCGCTGGCGCATCAATTCGGCGATAGACCCCGCTTGCGCCGACGATCGGTCTGCCGCGTCGCGCAGCGTTGCAGCCTGTTGTGTAAGCGTTGCCGCCATGGTCTGAGCTTCGGCAGCGGTTGGGCCCAGGGCATCGCTTATTTCGGTGACGCCATCCCTCACCGCAACGGTAATCTCGGAGGCCTTGGACTGTAACAGCGCCTCGATATCGCGGGCCTGGGAAGCCGCGTGGTCGGAGGCGGCGCGCAAATCCTGCGCTTGCCGATCCAGAGCCGCACGCAATGCGTCCGCGCGGTCGGTAGCAAGGTCGGTCGATTGACCCAGCGACTGGGCCTGGTCCTGAAACATTTGCCCCATTGTTTGGATACGTTCGGCGGTTTCGTCGGAGGCTTTGGTGAGCTGTTCCGATTGCTGCCGCACCGCTGCCTGAACGAGCCTGGTCTGCTCCGCAACGTGCTCCGCCGTCGCCGACAAATCGCCAGCTTGCGCTTTTAGCGCCGTAATCATGTTTTCGGTCTCGACGCCGGAACGCTCGGTAACGTTCGCAAGGTTCTGCGACTGATCGTTCATCACGAATGTGAGGCGGCCGATCTGTTCCTTTGCCTGCTCCACCGCATGGCCGATCTGGGACGCATTATGCGTGATTGCCTCACGTAAGCCCTGGCTTAGGGCGGAGGCCTGTTCGTCGACCTGATTCTTGAGCTCATCCATGCGATGTTCGGCCGCGGTCAGAATCCGGTCCACGCTATTAATTTGCTTCTCTAGCGTACCTTCGAGGTGACTGGTCACCCCGGCAGTTTGCCGTGACAAGCCTTCGGCCATGCGCTCGATACGCTCGCCGGTGCGGTCGGTCATCTGACCGACAGCGTCGGATTGTTCGTCGAGGGCGACCTGCAGCTTTTCGGACATTTGTCCGATTTCGTCCCGAAGTTCACTGGCAACCGTCGTCGCTTTGGCGTTGACCCGTTCAGCGGCGGATTGCAATCCTTCAGCACTGGCGGCCAAATGTTCTTCGGCGGCACTCGCTTGATCCTGAGCGTGACGGCTCGCTTCGGTCAAATTTTCCGAATAGCGCTCGAACATTTCGCCAATGGTCTTCGCCTGATCCGCGGCTTTGTCCGACACGCTGGTCAAGTCGGAAGCCTGTAAGCGGAGTGCCGCGTTGATGTGATCCGAATGCTCGATCGCCTGTTGGGTCACCCGGCCAAGCGCTTCGGCCTGTCCGGTTACGGTCGATTCAATCGCCTGGCGTTGTTCGTCGACCTTTTCGACGACATTCTGAAGAGTCTTAACGTCCGCAAGCAACCGATCGCGCATGCGATGCGCCTCGGCCGCCGCCTTGTCACCCACTTCGCCAAGATCGGCTGTCTGCGATTCCACCGCCGAGACCAACTCCGACAAGTGCGTCGTTGCCTGTTCGCTGACCGCCGCAAGCTCTTCGGTCTGTTTTTTCAGAAGATCGGAAACCGTTGCCACCCGGTTTTCATATTCTTCGGCGGGATAAGCCAGAAGGTCGAGGTGACGCCGCAACATTTCCGTATGGAACCGCACATCGTGCGTCCGGCGGAAATAAGCGATCGCCGCCCAAAGCATCGCTAATGGCAATGCAAACCCGGCCACCAGCGCACCTGTCTCATGCGGCAGGAATTGCGCCGTAAAATCCCAGCCGAGATTTCGGTGAATGTATGCAAGACACGCAATCGTCCACAGCACCGAAAGTGCCGCGCCCCCCTGCAGCAACCACTTTGCCTGGCGCTCTGCACGTTGGGCGGTTTGACGCAAACTCGCAAGGCTCGGCCCGGATTCCTCCTGCCCTGCCCGGCGCAGCTCTGTCACATTGTCGGCCATGCCCCAGAGTCTACGCCAAACCTGCTCCACGGAAAAGCGGCACGTTGAATTTTTCACGCTTTCGTAAGGAGTTGGTGCGAATTCGAGACGATGTCGCGGTGCAGCGAAAATAGCTTGCGATTGGCACTTGAAAACGGTACTAAATCAAGCCATTTTGTTTAATGGACCAATTTGGTACACTTTTAACCTACTGAAATTAAAGGTATTCAGACCAGGGTCAAAATGATCAAACTTAGCCGACTGACCGACTATGGCGTTGTGGTGATGGCGCAGATCGATCGAAGCGGTAGTGACGTTACCACCGCGCACGATCTCGCTCGCGCTACGGGCCTGCCTTCGCCGACGGTCAGCAAGCTGTTGAAAAAGCTATCTAAAACAAACTTACTAATGTCCCATCGTGGGGTCCATGGGGGCTACTCCTTAAGCCGTCCCCTCGAAAAGATCACCGTCGCCGAATTGATCGAGGCCTTGGATGGGCCGGTAGCGTTGACCGCATGCGTCGGCGATACAGAAGACAAGTGTAAGGTCGAATCGCTTTGTCCAGTACGTGGCGGCTGGGACCGGCTTAACCGGGCGGTTCGTGCGGCCTTGGAGGAAATGTCACTCGCAGATTTGTGCATGCCGATTGAATTTCCAGAAATCACGGCACCCAAACACTCAAACAGCCTTCGACGGGAGCATGTCTGATGTCTGCCACCGTTGAAACCGTCGAACAGGTCAAGGCGCTTGGTGACAAGTACGAATTCGGCTTTGTCACCGATATCGACCTGGAAAAAGCCCCTAAGGGGCTGAGCGAAGAGATCGTCCGATTTATTTCGGCGAAAAAGAACGAGCCGGAATGGTTGCTCGAGTGGCGTTTGAAGGCCTATGCCCACTGGCTGACCATGCCTGAACCCGAATGGGCCAAGGTCGAGTTTCCACCGATCGACTATCAGGATGCCTATTACTATGCCGCGCCAAAATCCGACGCGGACAAACCGAAAAGCCTCGACGAGGTCGACCCGAAACTGCTCGAAACCTACGAAAAGCTCGGCATTCCCTTAAAAGAACAAGAAATGCTGGCGGGCGTTGCCGTCGACGCGGTGTTCGATAGCGTATCCGTCGCCACCACCTACAAGGCGAAGCTCGAAGAAAAGGGCATCATTTTCTGTTCTATCTCGGAAGCGGTGCAAGAACATCCGGAATTGGTGCAAAAGTATCTCGGTTCGGTCGTTCCCTACGGCGATAACAAGCACGCCTGCTTGAACTCGGCGGTATTCACCGATGGTTCCTTCGTTTACATCCCCAAAGGCATCAAATGCCCCATGGAACTGTCGACCTATTTCCGTATCAACGCGGAAAATACCGGCCAGTTCGAACGCACCTTGATCATCGCCGATGAAGGCTCCTATGTGAGCTATCTCGAAGGCTGCACCGCGCCGATGCGCGACGAGAACCAGCTGCACGCCGCCGTGGTCGAGCTGGTCGCGATGGACGATGCCGAGATCAAGTATTCGAC
>DLVK01000274.1:0-4138 GCA_003444235.1 Rhodospirillaceae bacterium | reverse complement strand
GAAGATGAGAAAGCCGGTCCGCGTCGTGATATCCAGCGTGGCGATGACACTGAGCGTGAAAAAACCCCGCGTATGTTTGAGGCCCCAGCCAGTCACCGTCTCGACACTATCGTCTTTCGATGGAAGCTCCGGTGGCCCGCCTGCCGCCGCCCGGCTGAGCAACAGGTATGTGGCGACGGCAAGCAGGAGCGCCGCGGCGCCGAAACCCAGAACGGGCGCCTGCCAGGAAAATCCAAGTGGTGCGGTCATGAGAATGGTGAGGCCGAGAAACAGGAACTTGCCCACATCGCCGAAGGCATTGTAGGTGCCGAGCGCGGTGCGCTGACCGGCATCGGGATAGGCGTGCGAGATGATGGCGGAGGACAGCGGATGGTGAAAGCTATCGCCGCAGCCGGCCAGGAAAATGAACAACAGCACGGTCCAATAGCCCTCGGCGAATCCGAGACTGAGGAACGCGACGCCGGCCAACGCCATGCCGATCACGAGTAACGAACGTTCCCCGACGCGCTCCGACCACACACCGGCGGGAATCTGAAAAATCGCCGATGCGGCCCGATGGGCCGAGCGGATCATGCCGACTTCCAGGTAGTTAAGCCCGAACGCGTCCCGCAACAGCGGCAGCAGCGCGTACAGCATGTCGGTCAATCCGTCATGCAGAACGTGCGCTGCGCAACAGGCCCGTAGCGCGAGCTTTTGTTTGATTTTCACCATGGCGCTGTATTGCACGGAAGCGGGATGATTACAATTTTGTGACAGCCGGCTAGGGAGTTACATCCGACGTCGGTCGCGCCGCAATCTCCAAAATCAACTTCCTCAAAATCGCCTTCGCCAGATCCTTGCGGCCTTTGGCGACGAGCACGAAGGGGCTTTGGCCGCCGATAACATCGTTTTTGTAGTGCACGGCGAGGGGCTCGCCATTGGGGCCGGTACGTGGATCGTAGGGCGTATCGATGGCTATGGCGTTTATGGTGATGCCTTTGGAGAGCGCGTAATTACGCGCGAAGGGGAGCGGGGGGCCGTTGATCTGCGGCCCGTCGCCGGAAATATCGATGATCTTTCGTATTCCGGAATAGGCGTTCTTCTCAATCTCGTTGACCCCGTAAAGGATCGCCGCGCTGATCGAGTTGTATCCGTCCACCATGCGGGGTGCTTTCACCAGCTTGTCGGCAAATGCCTTGGCGGACTTGGCATCGTGGATCATATGCCAGCCAACCACAGTGGCGACCGAGTCCGGCGCAGCCCATTCCACATAGGTAATGGCGATGGCTTGATGAATACCGCCGGTGATCGCTGCCAAAACCCTCGGGTTGGTAATCGCGGCCGCATATCCTCTGCGCTGAAGCTCGAACTCTGCATCGTCGATGGAACCGGAACCATCAGCAGCGAGCACCAGCTCCAGATCGACATTCTCCGTCGCAAATGTGGAAACCGTTGTTCCAATCAGCAACGTCAGTGCTGTGAGAAATCCGACAAACCAATTCGGCATTTCGAGCCTCCCGTGACAACAAGTGTCGATCATTGACGCTGCTCTGACAAGCGGAAGGGGTGTAATTGCGTCCGTTTCGGCCATCCTATAGGGTGGCCGCTCAATGCATTTGGACAGCAATTATGGCGATTTCCCAACAATTTGAGTCTTTCGACGACGCGCTCGTCGATGAGGACACATTCCTGGCCGATGTGCTGTCCGGCCTCGGGGCGGCCGATAAGTCATTGCCGTGCAAATATTTTTACGATGAGGAAGGCTCTCAGCTTTTCGATTCGATTTGCGATTCTCCGCAATATTATCCGACGCGGACCGAGCTCAAGATAATGGAGAGTTCGGTTGACGAGATGGCGAAAGCCATAGGGCCACAAGCGGAGCTGATCGAGTATGGCAGCGGTGCCTCCCGCAAGGTGCGATTACTCCTGGACGAATTGGAAGCGCCCGCAGCCTATGTCGCGGTGGATATTTCGCGGGATTTCCTGATCGCATCCAGCAGTGCTCTATCGGAAGACTATCCCGAGCTTGCAGTACACGTAATCTGCGCCGATTTCACCAAGCCCTTTAAATTACCGGCTGGATTGGGTGGGCCGGGCAGGCGTCCGGTCGGCTACTTCCCCGGTTCCACAATCGGCAATTTCGACCGGCCTGCGGCTGCCGATTTTCTCGCAAATTGCGTCGCGACGTTGGGTAAAGGCGGTGGCTTGCTCATCGGTGTCGACCTCAAGAAAGACCCCGCAATCTTGAATGCGGCCTACAACGACGTCGCAGGTATTACGGAAGCCTTCAATCTTAATTTGCTCGTACGTATCAATCGGGAGCTCGATGCCAGTTTCGATATGGGAAAGTTTGCCCATGTCGCGTTCTATGATGAGGACCACGGCCGGATCGAAATGCATATCGAAAGCCTCGCGGCTCAAACGGTGACGGTCGGCGATCGCGAGTTCTCGTTCGCGAAGGGCGAACATATCCACACCGAGAATTCCTACAAATACGACATTGAGGAGTTTCAGGCGCTGGCTGCCAAGGCCGGCTTTAGCCCGGTGCAAGTTTGGACCGATCCGGATCGGCTGTTCAGCGTTCATTTTCTGGAAGTTCCCGCCTGAAGGCGACGGCTTCAGATCACGCTGTTTTTCCTCAGCGCCGCAATCCGTGCGTCGTCATAGCCGATCCCGGCCAAGATATCGTCTGTATCCGCCCCTAGTTCCGGCGCCGGATTGTTGGGCGTGGGTGTGCCGGTCTCGAAAGGGGCGTCCAGCAAGCGAAACGGGGTGCCGTCCTGCAAGGTGAGTTGCATATGCTTGCCGCGGTCGATGACGAACGGATTCTCGATCGCTTGTCCCACATCGAGGATCGGCGCGGCGGGGACGGAACCAGCAAAATGGTTTAGCCATTCCTCGGTGGTTCTTGCCGAAAGCGCATCGTCCAACAGGTCCTGAATTTCCTGGCGGTGTTCGAGCCGGTTCTTGAAGCGGGCGTAACGCGGGTCGGTCCCGAGTCCCGGCCGGCCGATTTTTTCGCAGAGATTAGGCCAGAACTTTTCCTTGTTGCACATCAAGAATATCCAGCCGTCCTTGGTGGTAAATTGTGCACATGGAACCAGCGACGGGTGGCCGGACCGCTGTTCGCGGCCTTGCACGTGGCCTTCGTTCAGATACCAGGCGCCGAGATATCCGAGATTGGACAGCGCGAGGTCGAACAGGTTGGTGTCGATATTCTGGCCTTTGCCGGTGTCCCGCGCCCGGACGATGGCCGACACACAGGCGAGCGCCATGGTCTGGCCGGTCATGATATCGACCAGTGACAGCCCCATTCGGGTCGGTGGCGTATCCACTTCGCCGGTGAGCGAAAAATAGCCCGCCTCCGCCTGCATCAGATAATCGAAGCCGGGCCAATTTTTGCGCGGACCCTGGCGCCCATAGGCTGTCAGGAAGGCACACACGATCTTGGGATTGACCTTGCTCAAGCTTTCGTAGGTGAGACCGAGCTTCTCGGGCACGTCGCCCCGCATATTGCCGCACAACGCGTCGGCGGATTTGATCAGATCATGCAAAACCACTTGGCCTTCATCGCAGCCGAGGTCCAAGGTGATGCTCCGCTTGTTGCGATTGAAGGATTGAAAGAATTCGCTGGCCGCCGTGCTCTTGCCGTCACCCAAAAAATAGGGCCCGACCGCACGCGCCATGTCGCCATCGTCGTGGGGGCTTTCGGCTTTGATGACCTCGGCCCCGAGATCGGCAAGGTACTGGGTGCCGCAGGGGCCTGCACCATATTGCTCGACCGCTAGGATACGAACGCCTTCGAGGGGCAGCATGTTAAATCGGATTCCGATCGATGAGCTGGCGGGCGATGATGATCCGTTGCAGCTCGTTGGTGCCTTCGCCGATGGTCAGCAGCGGTGCATCGCGATAGAGCCGCTCAACCGGGAATTCCTTCGAATATCCGTAGCCGCCGTGGATGCGCATCGCTTCCATCGAACTCGAAATCGCCGCCTCGGTTGCGAACAGTTTGGCCATACCCGCTTCCATATCGCAGCGCTCGCCCTTGTCGAATGCTTCGGCGGCCCGGTGAACCAGGAGCCGCGCGGCCTCGGTGCGGGTCGCCATGTCGGCCAGCATGAGCTGGATCGCTTGGTGTTTATGGATCGGCTTGCCGAAG
>DLVK01000292.1:0-3040 GCA_003444235.1 Rhodospirillaceae bacterium | reverse complement strand
CCAGATGTCACGTCGCCTCAGGACCGCTAAGATATCCGCTAGGCTTGGCGGCTTTGAATCCGTCTCCACAGGTTGCCGGCTATCCAAGAAAAACCAGGCCGCAATGCCCAACACAATATTGCATATGGCGTATGACAGAATAATTTTAGACAACCCTGCTTGCGTACTACCTAGCCACGCAAACAATACCAAGAAACCGCTCGTAGCCGCCGCCTCGGTGATTCCACGCCCCCCTTCAAGAATCCCAAAGGCGCGGCCCTGCTCATCAGCCGAAGCCCAAGCGCGGGTCGCTTTGATCATGGCACCCCAATAGGTGCCCGTTACGGTAATGCCCCAAAACCCGTGAATCAAGAGGGCGACCTTGTAGGATGGAAATGACATGAAGAAGAGACCGCCAAGCCCCGTTAGGATAAGTGAAACAGAAATCAGTAATCTCGGCGTCAGTCGGTCCGCGAGCCAACCGCCGGGTCCGTAGGACAACATGGACGAAACGCCAAACGCCGCCATTAAAGTCCCGAACTCGACATTGGTCAGCCCCAATGCCGTCTGCAGCGGGATGTAATAGACCTCGCGCATAAACGGCAGTAGGTAAACTATCCCACCGGATACACACAATATAACCATGACGATCCAGCGTCTGAGATCAGTCATTGAGTCCTCGTTTCGAAATTGGGGTCCAATATTTTAGTCTTAACTGACTTGTTTACCATCGCTGCAGCAAGGGCGCCCCATCATTGGCTCGGCGAGTCCTCCTGCCAGCCGCGTAGCAAGTCGCGCTCCCGAGGTTCTGGCAGCACCTCCGAAAGCGATTCTCCCGAATAAACCACACCATTCTTGACCACGTAGCTGATTGCGACGCTGTTGCGGATATCCTCGAGGGGGTCGGCGTCCAGGATCACGAGATCAGCCATCTTGCCTGGCTCGATTGTACCTAGGTCCTGCTCCAGGCCGATGATGCGGGCCCCGAGCACAGTGGCCGCTCGCAGCGCGTCATGATTGCTCATGCCACTTGCAAGGCTCCAAAGCTCCCAGTGGAAGCCCAAGCCCTGGCGTTGGCCGTGCCCCCCTACACCTACGCTGCCACCGGCGCGGATCACGGCACCCGCCGACTGCGCGAAGAGCGGAAACTTAAACTCGTCGTCGTGTAGCCACTGAGCCCATACAAGTTCGCGCCGGCGCGTCTGGCGATCTAGAAAGGGGTGCGGCGTCAAACGGGCGAGCTTGGGGTCATCGTGAACGGGCATCCGCGGGTAATAGTACTCCTCGGCGCCCATCGCGCCGTGGGTGACCAGCAGCGTGGGTACATAGCCCACGCCCGAGCGTGCGATCAGTTCCACCACATCCCGGTACAGGGGAATCGTGAAGTAGTGTTGATGGGTTGTATAACCGTCGATAATTTCAGTAATTCCGGGTTTGTTCTCTCCGTTGCCCTCGGTATGCGCAGGCACACCGGCTTCCACTGCCGCCATCAGCAGCAGTTGGCGCTTGCGCCGGTCACCGAAAGCGTACTCCTTGATGCCATCCAGGCCGTTGGCCGTCGTGTAGCGTCGCACCAGTGCACGAGCATCCTCGAGATCCTCTAGGTCGTCGACATTATCGGGCAACAGGATGCCGCCGGTACCGAAGAATCGCGGACCGACGAATTCCCCGGTCTCAACCAGGTCTGCATAATCCACCAGCGAGGGCCCTGCCGCTCCCGTGTCGTAGCCGGTAGTCACGCCGTAAGCAAGGCTCGAGATGAACTCCCAGGGCTGGATGAGGCGAGTTTCCTGCACGGAACCTTGGTGGTTATGCAGGTCGAGAAATCCGGGCACCACAGTCCTGCCTGTGAGCTCGAGCCGCTTTGCTCCGTCGGGAACCTGCAGCGTACCGCGTGTGCCGACGGCCGCAATGCGGTTGCGCGAAATCAGGATATCGGCTTCCGGCAGAATCTCGTCGCCGCGCATTGTGATCACCCGCGCGCCGCTCAACAGGATATCGCCCTCGGGCACCTGTCGCGGCAGTTCGACCTTGATCTTCGTGTCCTGCAGCACCTTCGAGTCGAGATTGTAACGAAACAGGTTAGCGCCCAGGGTAAAGACCGCTTCGCGTCCATCGTGACCCCAGCCCGCGAATTCACCGCCGGCATCGCTGATCCGTCGTACCAACTGCCCCGGGCGCGGAGATTCTAACGAAACCTCCGTCGACTCCTCGCGCGTATCCGGCAAGCTGACAAGATAGATCTGCCGCTCGGCCTGCACCAGCAGGTGTTGGCCATCTGGGGATATCAAAGGAGAGTTTAGCGGTGCGCCGCGCTCCTCGTCTTCATCGGGCCAGTCGTAGCTATCGAGTTGACCGGTTGCGTGCACGCGAAAATCGCTACCGTCGACGCGCACGGACACCAATCCGCCACGGCCCGACACGTCGGGATTCGGTTTCTGGAAAACAAAAATTCGATCCGGGTCCTGCGTAAAATGTGGTTGCCCCAACCCGTGCAGTGGCATCACGCGGTGTAACTCACCGCCCTCGGCTGATAGCCATGACAACTCGGCGCGTGGACGGGAACGAGGGTACATTGCCTCACCGTAGCTAAGCAGATCTTCGATCCAAGCCTGCCGAGACATCGTGAGGACGGCTATCCTCCGTCCGTCCGGTGAAAAAGCCGGCCAGCCGTAAAACGAAGCCTCGCGCGTGAGACGCACGCGGCGACTACCAGTTGGTGCACTTCCGTCAACGTCGACACGGTAGATATGCCCAGCCTCCGCCATGTCCTTCCAACTCGCATAAACGATCTGACGACCGTCCGGCGACCAGGCTGGGTGAAACTCACCCTCTTCGACGCCTGTTAGGCGCCGCGGCTTCCCGTTCGGCAGATCCATCACCCATATCCGCCCGAGCGCCGAGAAGGCCACACGCTGCCCGTCCGGCGAGAGCGCCGGCGAGGAGATGCGTCGTGCACGCACAGGACCATCGACAAGGCGACGGTCGGTCTTCACCGCCGAGCCCATCGGCTGATCCACCTCGACGCTGAACGGAATCGGGCTCTTCTCACCGGAAGGAA
>DLVK01000371.1:502-3915 GCA_003444235.1 Rhodospirillaceae bacterium | reverse complement strand
GTTTGCGCCAAATTTACTGCGTCCTTGATTTCCTTGTGCTCGACGATCGTTTGCGCGGTGGCAAACCCTGCCGCAGCCGCCATACCTGCGAGATCCACGCCCGCCGCCGTTACCGTTCGTTGTGCGCCGGTTTCCGCATAAATCTCGTTATCGAGGACGATTATGGCGAGATTCTCAACCTTCGCCGCCGCGACTGTCGCCAACGAGTGGGAGCCCAACACAAAATCGCCATCACCCATCACGACCACCACACGGCGGTCGGGCTGGGCGATTGCAAGGCCCAGCCCCATCATCGGCCCCCCACCCATGGCGCCGTGCATGCAGAAGTTAAAATCATGGTCGCCGCGCGCCGCGGTAACATCGAAACCGGCACCGCCGAGCCCTCCGATCACCAGCATATCGTCCTGTCCGCCAATCAATTGTTTGACGATCTCGCGACGATCAAGCCGCTGATTGCTGTCCTTTTTCGCCATCACCGCCCCTCTATCCAACGAACTGCTTGGCGCCAAGTACGCGCTGCGTAAGTACCACCGCCACCGCTTGCGATGCATTAAATGCGGTTGTCGCACCCGCGCGGACCGCATCCGCAACGTCGGCGGCGTGGTCGACCTTCATTATGTGGAATCCGCCCAGTTCGAGGATGGGTTCGGCAATTTGTCCCGAATACATCATCCAGCTATTGGCCTCACCCCAACTTCCACGTTGAGAAACGATCGCCAACAAGGGAAACCGGCCCATCTTAGTGAGCCCAAAATTGTTGCCGCAATTGCCGACGCCATTGCTTTGGATGATCAGCGCGCCGCGAACGCCGCCGAGCCAAGCACCGGCCAAAAGACACGGCCCCTCTGCTTCATTGGAAAGCGCAATTGCCTCCATATCGGAATCATCGTGGCAACGCGCAATAAGATTGCGGAAACCGCCATCGGGCACATAAGCCGCCAATGACACACCTGCGTCTTTAAGAGCGTCATATGTTCCTGGTACCCAGTCCTGCCCATCCGTTTCGGCCATCTTTCCACATTCCCTCTTTTTCGGAATAGGTATCGATCTCTAGTGCACCACACGCTCACCTTCGGGCATCACCACATTGGTATCACCGACGGTGAGATCGAGTGCCCATTCCGCGGTGACACTCAGACGCATTAGCAAATGACACAGCGCATGCAGTAATTCCTTGTTGAGTGCCATGTTGATTTCGCGGCCGTCGTCGGTGTTGAACAGCACGCGCACCATGCGGCCATCGATATCGACCTTACCTCCGACGACCAAGAGCGGTTTCTCTGTCATCGGCTTGTTTTCCTTTTTCACATCATGTTTTTGCGAAAGGTCGACCGCTTTGACCGCTTCTTGATGTTGCATCGCCTTCACCGCTTCTTTGGCCTTCGGCGCCAGATCGGGCTTGATGTCCGGATTTTTTTCGACCGCCTTCATCAACGCATTCCACAAGACCTGCGTAAACCGGCGGGTCAGCCAAAGATGAATTTCAGTTTTCGCCGTCGTGCTGACCTTGAGCAGCAGGCGATCTTCCTGCGGCGAAAAGCTCATGGTCATCTGGTGAAGTTGGGTCATTGGGTTTACAGCCGTTCTCGCCTCAAAGGTAGTGCCGTTACTCCGCTGCCCGCGCCGCCGGCTCGGCAGCCACCAAACCATCGAAGGCGGCAATACTGCCCGGCTTCTCAAAATGGCGCAGCGTGGAAAATAGCTCTCCACTCGCGGCACCCAGCACCGGTTCGGCTACGCCTAAAAACTTCGCCTCCAAATCTTCCCAGCTAAGCGGGTTGTCGGGATTGCCCCGCGCGCACTCCGTACGCGCTTCGAGCTCGCGCCCGTCACTCATGAAAACTGAAATTTCCACCTGATTATGGCCGATGGATTCGTCGGTCTCGACGGTCACGCTATTTTCGATACCCATCACCCGTTCATTCGCCAACCGTTCGTCGGAGAAGTCTCCGGGGAAGCCGGTATGGCCCGTGAGCCCGATGGCGGCGCAGTAGGAAACGCTGAACTTAGCCGCCAACGGCGTTGCCGGATTTTGTTTGCCGGCAATACGCTTGTGCATCGGATTGACGGTAAGCGTTACCCCATCAACCGCACCGTCGCCAACGTCATCGGCCAAGCTCCGCGCTGCATCCAATGTCGGATGGGTGCCCTTGCAGCAAGCGTAGGGTTTAAAGGCATTTCGTTTTAATTGGTGACCGGGCGTCAATTCGGGGTCGGGGAAAGCAATCGCCTTGTCCTGCACGAAAGTGCTGGCCAAGCCCGGCTCGTTATCGAGTAGATCGGTCTTGGCCTCGAACCCGTTCGCCGCCAATTGCGCCGACAGAATTCCATCCATCGCCGCCTTACCCGCATGGAACGGTTTCGACATGGTGCCAAGGGAACCGATCAGCCCCGCCGCCGTCGTCGCCATTAATCCGAATGCGCTCTGAATTTGTTCGGCATTCAGTCGAAGCAGGATCGAAGCTGCGGTGCAGGCGGCAAACCGCCCGAAGACCGATGTCGGGTGGAAACCTCGCACCTGAATGGCCGGTCCCATGCCGGGCCCGAACAGAGCACCCGCAACTTCGTAGCCGGAGATAAATGCGCCGAGCGCTTCCTCTTCGGACCTTTCCAGTTGCTGTGCAAGCGCCAGCGTGGTCGACCAGCAGGGAGTCCCGATATGACCAAGACAATCGGGATGCGTGTCGTCGTAATCGAGCGCATGGCCAAGGGTACCGTTGATTAACCCGGCAACCGCTGGGGCGGCCGTCTCACCAATCAGTATTCGCGCCTTGCCGTCGGACGGAATTGCTGCCGCCGCACCTCGAATAACGGGGTCCAACGCTTCCAATGTGCCACCGATACTGACGCCGGCCCAATCGACCAGGCACCGTTTCGCATGGTCGATTGCGCGGTCATCGTACGTGCGCGATTCGGCCTCGATAATGAACGTGGTCACCGCATCGCTGATCGGAGTGGTCTCAACCATTTTTATCGCTCCCAACTGTCTCGCTAAATTATTCCTTACAGATTAATGTCTTCGCCTGTTTGATGCCACACCCGCCATCGGGGCGCCATGGCAACGCACTAGAATCCTCTTTAACGGGGCGATGAGGAAATGCCGCAACCACCTGACCAGCCGGCGTCGGCCGAAGCTCCGAACGCGGGCCACGTGACGCCTAAAGTCCTGTTCGCCAACAGAAATTACCTCAAACTGTGGCTCAACGGCGGTACCGCGACGACCATGCGCTGGCTCGAATTGCTCGCGATCGGGTTTTTTACGCAAAAAGCCACAGATTCCGAGTTTTTAGTCGCCATGATGTTTTTTCTGCGTTGGATTCCGATGGTTGCGCTCGGCAGCTTTATCGGCGTCCTCGCGGAACGGTTCGATCGGCGAAAGCTGTTTTTATTCGGGATCGGCTCGCTCTGGTTGG
>DLVK01000371.1:0-181 GCA_003444235.1 Rhodospirillaceae bacterium | reverse complement strand
GTCGCTGACACTCGCAACGCTTGCCTATACGGACACTCTCGAAATCTGGCACATCGCGGTCGGCACACTGGTCAATGGTTGCCTCAACGTGATCGAGTTTCCCGTCCGGCGTACCCTGATCGGCGACGTAGTCAAAACCAATCAATTGATGCCCGCGATGGCCCTGGATTCGGTGACCAAA
>DLVK01000517.1:0-3100 GCA_003444235.1 Rhodospirillaceae bacterium | reverse complement strand
CGATATAGGTAAAGTCTCGTTCCATATCACCATTGTTGAAGACGTTAATTGGTTTGCCCTCGAACATTGCTTTGGTGAACAGGTAGGCCGCCATATCCGGCCGACCCCATGGGCCATATACAGTGAAGAATCTGAGTCCCGTGCTGGGAATTCGATAAAGGTGGCTATAGCAATGGCCCATCAACTCGTCGGCGCGCTTGGTGGCGGCATACAGCGAGATAGGCGTATCGGTAGGATCTTGGACTGCGAACGGGACTTTCGTATTGCCGCCATAGACCGACGACGAACTGGCATAGACCAGATGCTCGAATTTTCCGAGCGCCCGGCAGAGTTCCAATATGGCAAGTTGGCCAACGATATTGGCTTCCACATAGGCAAACGGATTCTCCAACGAATAACGCACACCTGCCTGTGCAGCGAGATGAACCATATGAGTGAGATCGCCATGGCGGCTTCCGATATCCTCGATTGCCTGTCGGTCGGAGATATCTAATTGAATAAATTCGAAATTCGCAGTTTCTGCGAGTTGCTCTAGCCGCGCATTTTTTAACGATACGTCATAGTAGTCGTTGAGATTATCGACGCCGACAACGGTGTCGCCGCGTGCCAGAAGTGCGAGCGAAACATGGTAGCCGATAAAGCCGGCAGCGCCGGTCACGAGAACTTTCATGGAACTCAAGCCCGAAGAGATTAGTCGGTCCAGATATACAGTGAGTGGCGACGGAAATCACCCTTTTGCCAAAGGTATTGAAAAGATTTACGAATTAGGCCCTGATTGCGGCCCGGGGAATTGCTATAACAGGCTGTTGCCCTAGATTGTACCTAAAGAGGCTTAGGGAAATATGGCGCTGGCGCCGGTAACGCTCGACGACAAATACACTGCCCAAAGGGGCCGGATTTTCGTGACCGGCACTCAGGCGCTGGTGCGTTTGCCGATGTTGCAGCATCAGCGCGACGAAGCCGCCGGGCATAATACTGCGGGCTTCATTTCCGGCTATCGCGGCTCGCCCTTGGCGGCGATCGATCAGCAATTATGGCTGGCGAGAACCTACCTCGACACCCATCACATTCACTTTCAGCCCGGCGTCAATGAAGACCTTGCCGCTACCGCTCTATCTGGGTCTCAGCAGTTGGGTCTCTTCCAAGGGGCAAAGTTTGATGGCGTATTCGGCATGTTCTATGCCAAAGGCCCTGGCATCGATCGCTCCGGCGATGCTTTACGCCATGCCAATCTGGCCGGTACCTCCCAATTCGGTGGGGTGTTGGCGTTGGCTGGCGACGATCATATGAGTAAGTCCTCGACCACCGCGCATCAAAGCGAGTACGCGCTGATGGATGCGATGATTCCCATTCTCCATCCGGCGGGTGTGCAGGAATTCATTGATCTGGGGCTGCAGGGTTGGGCGCTTTCGCGCTATGCGGGCTGCTGGGTCGGGTTCAAGTTGGTCGCCGACACAATGGAAAGCAGCGCGTCGGTCAGGATTGATCCGGAAAACGTAACCATTCGCACACCGGACGATTTCGAGATGCCCGACGGTGGGCTCAATCTGCGCTGGCCCGATCCCTGGCTCGACCAAGAGGAGCGCCTTCATCGATACAAGCTGGACGCTGCCCAAGCCCATGCCCGCGCCAATGGAATCGACCGGGTGATTTTCGACGGACCCAAGCGGCGATTCGGCATTATTTCTTGCGGCAAATCTTATCTTGATCTGCGTCAGGCGCTCGACGATCTCGGGATCGATGAGGAATATGCCGCCGAGATGGGTCTCTCGGTATACAAACCCGCGCTGGTCTGGCCGATGGAACCGGTTCAGCTCGCCAAATTCGCCGAGGGCCTCGACGAAATTCTCGTCGTCGAGGAAAAACGCGGCCTGATGGAAGGGCAGCTCAAGGAACTGCTCTATAACCAAGTCGCAGACAAACGCCCGGTAGTTGTCGGCAAGAAAGATGAGAAAGGCGCCTGGCTGTTACCGTCGAACGGTGAATTGACGCCAGGTATGATCGCGCGCGTGATCGCCAAGCGCTTGGCACCGTTCCACCAGAGCGATCGCATCGATGAGCGCGTCGCGTTTCTGGATAGGCTGTCGAAAGTATTCGAGGGCGAGGGCGCGAAGGTGCTGCGGACGCCCTATTTCTGCTCCGGTTGTCCCCATAATAGCTCGACGGTCGTACCCGAAGGCAGTCGCGCGCTTGCGGGTATTGGTTGCCACTACATGGCGCAATGGATGGACCGCAGTACCGCGACCTATACGCAGATGGGCGCCGAAGGGTCGAACTGGATCGGTCAGGCGCCATTCACCGAAGAGAATCACGTATTCGTCAATATTGGTGACGGGACCTATTACCATTCGGGTCTTTTGGCGATCCGGGCGGCGATCGCCTCGGGCGCGAACATGACCTACAAAATTCTCTACAACGATGCGGTGGCGATGACCGGCGGCCAACAAATGGATGGTCCGCTTACGGTCGCGGCGATTACCCGGCAGGTCCATGCGGAAGGGGCTGCGAAGGTGGTGGTGGTCACCGACGAGCCCGACAAATATCCGGACGAATATGGCTTTGCGGATGGCGTTACCGTGCATGACCGCAAATATCTCGATCAGGTACAGCGCGAACTTCGTGAAATTCCGGGTGTCACGGTGTTGGTTTATGACCAGACGTGCGCGGCCGAAAAGCGTCGCCGGCGGAAACGTGGAACCTACCCCGATCCGGCGAAACGGGTGTTCATCAATGAGCTTGTTTGCGAAGGGTGTGGCGATTGTTCACGTACGTCCAATTGCCTTTCCGTTGTGCCGGTGGAAACCACGTTCGGGCGCAAACGTAGGATCGATCAATCCTCCTGCAACAAAGATTATTCCTGTGTCGAAGGATTCTGTCCGAGCTTCGTAACCGTCCTCGGCGGAGAGCCTAAGAAACCGAAACCACTCGGTGCTGGTGCGTCGTTCGGCGATTTGCCGGAGCCCGAAATCCCGCTCCTCGACGAGCCGTATGGAATCTTGATTACGGGTGTAGGCGGCACCGGGGTGGTGACGATCGGTGCCATTCTCACCATGGCTGCCCATATCGAAGGCAAGGGGTGTTCGGTGCTAGATATGACCGG
>DLVK01000399.1:0-6189 GCA_003444235.1 Rhodospirillaceae bacterium | reverse complement strand
GATTGATCCACGTCGATGGGATCGAAAAATGCGACATCGGCCAGGAACCCGCGAGCGATGCGCGCCACCTGCTGGCCGATATTTCCGAACCCGACAATTCCAACCTGCCTGCCGCGTAATTCACGCATCTCGGTGGCGTAGTGGTGTCCGAGCCATACGCCGTTGTGAAGGCCGTTATGATGTGCCGGAAGCTTTTTATAGACCGAGAGCATCAACATGATCGCGTGTTCGGCAACCGTTGGAGCGTTGGCGCCGCCATTGTTGCAAATCGGGATACCGGCCTCGGTGAAGGAATCGATGTCGTAACGGTCGAAGCCCGCGCTTAAGACTTGAAAAATTTTTGCCTTTTTTGCGACATCGATATCGTCGAACGGTCGTCCGTAACAAACCAGATAGTCCGCTCCGGCAACCAGGTCCCGCCGTTTTTCGTCGCTGTCTTCGACCGGTGTGAAGGTGAGCGTGTATCCGTCCGGAACGGTGGCCAATGCGTGATCGACAACCATCTGCGGAATATGGTCGACGCGATAGAGAAAGACGATTTGTTCGTTATTGCTCATGGCGGAATACCTCCTTGGAAAGTTGCGTAACTTTAAACGCTGCTCCGCTGGT
Organism: Rhodospirillaceae bacterium; assembly: GCA_003444235.1. GTDB lineage: Bacteria > Pseudomonadota > Alphaproteobacteria > UBA8366 > UBA8366 > UBA8366. The sequence goes on along the minus strand of DLVK01000399.1, from coordinate 5,580 downwards.
CTGCCAGTTGATTGGTGTTGGGCACTCTCTTTGTTGCCAACGGCAAAAAGGCTAAACATAGCGCCAAGTGAATCAACTCAGGAGATGGGGAATGGGCCTTAAAATCGGGTACTTGCTGCCTACACGAGAAAACATCATGGAAGGGCGGCCTGCTGCGACACCCTTGTTGACGCTGGCGGAGAAGGCGGAAGGGCTCGGCTATGATTCGCTTTGGATCGGCGATTCCATCCTGGCGCGCCCTCGGCATGATCCGATCACGCTGATGTCGGCGGTCGCTGCGCGCACCAAGACAGCGGAGATCGGAACCGCCGTCCTATTGCCGGCTCTCCGTAATCCGGTCGTGCTTGCACATCAGATTGCAACCCTGGATCAAATTTCCGAAGGCCGGATTATTCTCGGAATGGGGATCGCCGCCGATGTTCCGAATATTCATGCAGAATTCGAGGCGTGCGGTGTCCCTTGGGAAAAGAGGGTTGGGCGCTTTCTAGAAGGCATCCGGTTGTGTCAGGCGCTCTGGACAGGAGAGCCGGTGGATTGGGACGGACGCTGGAAAGTGGAACAGGGTATCGTCGGCCCGATGCCGCATCGAAAAGGCGGTCCCCCGATCTGGGGTGGTGGTGCTGTGCCCGGTGCTCTGAAGCGGGTTGCGCGCAATTTCGACGGCTGGTTCCCGACCGGCCCCGACGCGGCAGGTTATGGCGAAAGGTTGAAAGAGGTTCGCCGATTGACGGAAGGAGAGGGACGAAAGGCGGACGATGTCACCGCTGCGATTTATCTAACGATTGCCATCGATGACGATCCCGATAAGGCAAACGAGCGGATCGATGAATACCTATACAGCTACTATCATGCCCGCCCGGACATCCTGAAAAAACGCCAGGCCTGTTTTGGCGGCACGGCAGAAGGCGCGGTCGAATGGCTGCAAGGTTACGTGGATCAAGGCGCACGCCACATCGTTCTCCGCTTTGCCGGCGATCACGATAACAACCTCGACCGTTTGGCGGGCGTCGGAGAAAAGCTGAAAATTTGACCGAGGTCCGCGGTTGCCGACTAGCCCATGAGTAGCCTTGTCGTCGCGCTAGTGGTCCTCGCGGCGCTTTGTCATGCAACTTGGCAAGCGCTCGTTAAAGCCAGTCCGGACCGGTTAGTTGGCTTGGCGGCAATCAATGTTTTCAGCGGGATAGTTGGGCTTGTACTGGTGCCATTCGTGGATTTTCCGGATCCGAAGTTGTGGTTGATCCTTGCATTATCGATACCGGTCCACTTGGCTTATAAATTTGCGTTAGCGGCGATGTATAAGGACGGCGATCTAAGTCATGCCTATCCTTTTGCGCGTGGCATCACCCCCTTGGTGGTCACGCTCATTGCATTCTTTGCCGTCGGCGAAGTGCCCGACCGGGGTCAACTTATTGGCCTGGTCTGCATTACAGCTGCCCTTATTTTACTCGCGTGTGAAAATGGTTTTGTGGGTGTTGTTGCACCGCGCTCCTTGCTCTATGCGGCCTTTGCCGGGCTTATGGTGGCGGTTTATACGGTCATCGATGGAATCGGCGCGCGCAGCGCGACACACTGGTTTTCTTTTTTGGCGTGGCTGTACCTGTTAGATGCAGCGGCATTCGTGGGAGCCGTTCGGTACCTAAGGGGGCCATCGTTGTGGAAGATGATTGCCGTCCGCAAAACCGTTTCCTGGGTTAGCGGGATCGTTGCAGTACTTTCGTACGGTGTCTTTCTATGGGCACTTCATTTGGGTGCCATGGGGACAATCGCCGCGTTACGGGAAACCAGTGTCGTATTTGCGGCCGTAATCGGTGTTTTGTTTCTTGGCGAGCCAAGGCGGGCGTCGCGTTTTATTGCGCCGTTGTTGATTTTGGCCGGGGTTTATTCGATAGCGGCGATTTGATTTATGGCTTGAGAGTGAGCCCTATCAATTTGTCGGCGCATTCCAATTTTTCGAGGTTGCGGCATGCGTCGACCATATCATCGAACTGAGCTTCTGGAATGGGAATCCCAGGAAGAATTTCTCCTAACTTTTCGGCTTCCGTTTCAAAATCCCAGATGAACTCACGCCCTGTTCCTGCCTTGTTTACGCTGGTTCCGTCCTTCAAGAAAATCGTGATGTCGGGTCCGAACAAAGTATGCGCATTGACGGGAATAAGAGTGACCCGCTCCATGAGGTCTAAAACTTCAGCGGGGTCGTCTTCTCCGATCCCTCGTGGTTGATCTTTCAGCAATGGAAACCCGCGTCGAGCGGCGCCGTAGGCGGTGTAATACTGTGTGCTGCCGGCTCGTGGTGCTCCATCATGGCTCGGCACCGGAAAGGCCGGGCTCGGATACTTGGTTTCGAGCCAATTAACCCTCGCTTCGATACGCTCGATATCTTCGGGCGCGATATCATGCTCGGTGACGAGAGCTGCGGTCACATCCACATGGGCGATATTGTAACCCGACGTCGAATAAATCCGATAAAGCGTTTCCAATATCATCCAATCTTCACCGAGATTGGCGGTAATCCTGTCCAATTCGGCTTTGTTTGCGCCAGTGAAGCTATATCGAAGGTAGCCATCGTTGTTGCCAGTGTAGCTGTGATAGAAGCCGGCTTCGCCCTCAAGTGCCGTTTCGCCTCCCGGCGTGCCGTGGCGTGCCATGGCAACAGCGAGGAGCGCGTTCCGTACCGCGCCGCCTTCGCGCAAGGATTTACCACCGCTCCGGATGCCCTCCACATTGCCGCTTGCGAGATTGACGCATTGCGCGATCGCATCGTGGGTCTGATCGCCGTTCAGACCGTTTAATTTCGCTGCGGCAACAGCGGCCCCGAAAATTCCGAAAACCGGGCCCGGGTGAAATCCACGCGACATCACGGTCGGAATAAAATCCGCTGCCATGCGTTCCATCACTTCATAGGCGGCGGTGATCGCGACGAGGAAGTCGCTTCCCGTCGCTTGTTCGATTTCCGCCACTGCTAGTGCGCTGGGCAAAATCGCACAGCCTGGATGAGTCAGCATGCGAAAGGTGTCCCATTTACCACCGGCGAAGAGCATTTCCGAATTTATGAAAGCAGCCCCCGCCTTTGTAAGCTTGTCCCCAGTGACGAGCACCGTTGCGACCCCACTGCCGCCGGCTTCCTCTTCTTGCATCAAGGCCGTCATTTTCGCAATTTCAGGCATCGAATGGCCGATCAAAGCGGATGAGAGGCCGTGTAACGTCAGCCCCTTCGCCCGGTCGACAACGTCGGAGGGTAAATCATCGTACTTTAGTTCTGCGGCCCAATGGCCTAATTGCCGGCTAATTGAAGTCATAAGTCGCTCACTTGCCTAATTCGAATAACGAAGTATTTCATGAAAAGTAAACACGGCAAATATATCTTCGGTAGAGGAGTGGAAACTTATAAATAATTACAATAATATGCGCTCAAATTTCGGGCGGCTTTCGAAGCCGCTCTTGTTGCGAAACCGGTTTCCAATGGGAGTAAGCGAACGGTGAGCGATTTACGGTATGAAGCGCCCGATTCCGTTGAGGCAGCGGTGGGCCTTCTAACGAGCAATGACGGCGCCAAGGTCATGGCCGGCGGAACGGATTTATTGGTACAGCTCCGCGAAGAAATGGTCGAGCCCGAATTGATAATTGATATCAAGCGCATAGCGGAAACGCGACGTATCGAAATCGGAGCCGATGAGGTACGCATCGGAGCTGCGATGACCGGTGCCGAACTAGGCGAGCACGAGGAACTGGTGGCCATGTGGCCCGGTGTTGTTGAAGCCGTCGAACTGATTGGTTCTTGGCAAGTGCAGGGACGGGCTACGATCGGCGGCAACCTTTGCAATGCTTCTCCGGCGGCGGATAGTGTCCCGGCGATTATTGCATCCGGCGCTAAAGTGGCGATTGCAGGTCCCAACGGTGCTCGCGAAATTCCGGCTGAAGAGTTTCCGACTGCGCCCGGCAGGACAGCGCTCGAATCCAACGAGTTCGTAACGTCGTTGATACTACCTGTACCGCCTAAACGATCCGGGGATGCTTACCTGCGATTTATCCCGCGCACGGAAATGGATATTGCGGTGGTTGGCGCCGGCGTGTCGTTGTCATTGGCTGATGATGGAACCTGCGCCTCCGCGCGTTTGTCGTTGGGTGCAGTAGCGCCGAAGGCGTTGCTGGTGGAGCCAGCGACGGAAGTCCTTGTTGGAAACAAACTCGATGACGACACGCTTTCAAAACTGGATGCGGTCGCACGGGATGCCTGCAGTCCAATCGATGACAAACGCGGCACTATTGAATACAGAACAAAGGTCGCCGGTGTACTCGCGCGACGGTCGGCTGCCATCGCCTGGCAACGTGCGGAGAAGAATAATGGCTAAGCATTTTGTCACCACTACGGTAAACGGCGACGAAGTCGAATTTCGCTGTAACACCGAACATACTTTACTCGACGTGCTCCGCAGCGAACTGCATATGACCGGCACTAAGAACGGCTGTGGCAGTGGCGATTGTGGTGCGTGCACGGTGATTATGAATGGACGCTCGGTAAATTCCTGCCTGGTACTCGGTGCGGAAGTCGAAGGCGCTGAAATCGAAACCGTCGAGGGCATGGCAAAGGGGGGTGAGCTTCATCCGTTGCAACAGAAATTTCTCGACCACGCCGCACTGCAATGCGGTATCTGTACCCCAGGTTTCATGACCCAGGCGAAAGCGTTTCTGGAAAAAAATCCAGACCCGACGGAAACCGAACTCCGTTTCGGGCTAGCCGGAAATCTTTGCAGATGCACCGGCTATGATAAAATTATTCGGGCCGTACTCGATGCGGCCGCTGAAATGAGGGCAAGTAAATGAGTGACGATATCAAAAGTCGCGGTACCGGTGGCGGTAACTATCGTTGGGTCGGTAACGTTACCCGACGTCCCGATGGTGTCGATAAGGTAACCGGGCGAGCCCGTTACGGTGACGACATGGTGTTACCTGGCATGTTGCATATGAAGATGCTGAGGAGCCCTCATGCGCATGCGAAAATTCTTTCGATCGACACGTCGGAAGCCGAGGCGATGAAGGGCGTGAAGGCGATCGTAACCCACAAAGATGTACCCGATCATCCATTGGCGAAGCCACCCTATGGGCCTCAGGTCAGCGATTTTCACGATATCTCACGCAATATAATGGCGCGGGAAAAGGCGCTCTATGACGGCCATGCGATAGCGGCCGTAGCGGCAACCACCGAATTAATTGCCAAGAAAGCGGTTCGGAAGATCAAAGTAGAATATGAAGTGCTCCCGCACGTAATGGATCCCTACGAAGCTGCGCAACCGGGTGCTCCGATCTTGCACGAACATCAATTCACGCATGGTCTTGAGCCGGAGCCGACTGAGCCGTCGAATCTTTTTCGCACGGTTGGTGGCGAACAAGGCGATCTTGAAAAGGGGTTTGCCGAAGCGGATTTGGTAATCGAGCGAGAGTTTTCTTCGCAGCCTGTTCATCAAGGCTATATCGAGCCTCTGGCCTGCGTTGCATCCACGTCGGAAGATGGCGCCGTCGAGCTCTGGACATCGACGCAAGGCCACTTCGTCGCGCGAACCCTGCTTTCCCGTCTTCTCAAAT
>DLVK01000077.1:0-4625 GCA_003444235.1 Rhodospirillaceae bacterium | reverse complement strand
GGATCGCCCCCCACATGTCGGACGGATCCCCCCCACCCTTGCCGAACCAGCTGTCGTTAAAATCCAGCCACCGCCCCATAGTGGTAATGGCAAAAGCCGCGGTCGCGGGATCAAACTCGTAAGAGGTACCGGGCACCCTGGCTCCATTGGGAATTACCGCCTCCGGCACGATCGGCTTTATCGCCTCGCGGCAACCGGTCTCGTCCAACGCCTTCAATGCACAGCCCAGGAAATCGAACAATGCGAGATGCGCCATTTCAAACGCTAAATCGCTCGTGATTTGGGTATCGGTTACATATTCGGCGATTGCCCCCAGTTCCGGATCGGGCCTGTCGTCGCTGATTGCCATATGGTTGCTCCCTTTCGCGGCTGAATTTACACCATTTATTCATTCGGCCTATAAAGGCCCGCTTTCCCAATATTGCGAGTGAGCAATGACGAATCTATTGCACGGCGTCAAAATCCTCGACCTGTCGAATATCATTGCAGGTCCGCTTTGCACCTATCAACTGGCCCTGATGGGCGCCGACGTGACCAAAGTGGAACGGCCCGGCACCGGCGACCTATCTCGCAAGATGGGTATGGACCCGGCCCGTGGACAGATCGGGATGGGCGTCTCGTATCTCGCCATGAATGCCGGTAAGAAATCGATCACGCTTAACCTGCAGCACGAAACCGGCCGCGATATCTTCAAGCGTCTCACCGAGGACGCGGATGTCGTATTCGAAAATTTCCGGCCTGGCGTCATGGCCCGGCTCGGGCTCGGCTTTGAAGACCTGAAAGCGATCCAGCCAGGGTTGATCTATTGCGCCGTCTCCGGTTTTGGCCAAGACGGCCCGCTTGCGGCACGGCCCGCCTACGACCAAATCATCCAAGGCTATTCCGGGCTTATGAGCCTCACCGGCCCAGAGGAGGGAGATCCTTATCGTGCGGGCTATACCGCCTGCGATGCGATGGGCGCGATGACCGCCGCCTTCGCGGTTACCGCCGCTTTGTTTCGTCAGCGCCAGACCGGCGAGGGTGCCTTTATCGATGTATCCATGCTGGACGCGACTCTAACGTCTATGGCGAGCTGGGTGGTTTCGAATCATCTGAATGCAGGTAACGATCCGCAACGGCTCGGCAACGAGAGCCACTCCGCCGCCCCGTCGGGCTCGTTCCCGACCAAAGACGGCCAGATCAACATCGTAAACAACGAACAAAAGCAGTTCGAAATGCTATGCGACGCGATTGATCGACCGGACCTCAAGTCACACGAGCTTTTTGCTGACCGGGACGAGCGCTTCAAAAATAAGAACGCGCTGCGGGCCGAGTTGATCCCCGTGCTTGCGACCAAAACCAGCGCCGAGTGGGAGGAGTTATTGTCCGCGGCCGGAATTCCCGCAGCGCAGATTTACACAGTGCCGGAAATTCTCCGCCACGCCCACACCGATGCTCGAGGAATTTTGGAAAGTTTCGATAGTGTTCCCGGCACCGATCAAGGCGCGACCGTCGCGACACGCGGGTATCGGCTAATCGACGAACCGGTGCCAGCCAGCACGCCCCCGCCACGACTCGGTGAGCACACTGATGACGTTTTGGAATCCCTTGGCTACGATCAGCAGGCAATTGCCGCGTTGCGCGACGACGGCATTATCTAGGAGAAATTCCCCGTGAGCTATTTCGAACCACCGCAAATCATCGAAACGGAAGTCTTCGCCGAGCTGCCGGAGAAATTTCATAAAGCCGGCGGTAAGAATAGCGGTGGACGGCCTGCGCGCCACTCCTTCCTTGAAGGCCCTTCCTTTGACCGCGCGGGAAACCTTTTCGTTACCGATATCCCCTATGGCCGCGTGTTCCGCGTTTCACCAGACGGTGAATTCGACCTCGTCGCCGATTATGACGGCGAGCCAAACGGGCTCAAAATTCATAAAGACGGCCGAATTTTTATCGCCGATCACCGCCAAGGCATAATGCTGCTGGACCCGGACAAAGGGACGGTGACACCCCTTCTCGAAGGGCCCGACAAGGAACGTTTCAAAGGCGTCAACGATCTCGTCTTCGCCAGCAACGGCGACCTTTATTTCACCGACCAAGGCCAAACGGGCCTGCACGATCCGACAGGGCTGGTCTACCGCTACTCGGCCGACGGCAAACTGACCCCGCTCCTCAATACTATACCCAGCCCGAACGGCATCGTTCTGAACCGCAGCGAAAAGGTGGCATTGGTCGCGGTGACGCGGACAAATGCGATTTGGCTAGTACCGATGACGGAACTTGGCGGCGTCACCAAAGTAGGAATTTTTGCGCAGCTGCCCGGGCCTGGGCCGGACGGCCTGGCGATGGACGAAGAAAGCAACCTTTGCGTTGCTCATCCCGGCATGGGGGTGGTCTGGGTCTATGACCGCAAATCCGTACCGGTCTATCGCCTCCAAAGCTGCGCCGGCAGCATGATCACCAATCTGGCCTATGGCGGTGAAGAAAATCGCTACTTGTATATGACCGACGCCAGCACGGGCAGCATATTGCGTGCGAAAATGCCCGTGCCGGGCCGAAAGATGTTCTCTCATATGTAACGGATAGATTGCCAGCGACGACAGTCTTTGGTCAGCCGCGATTCTTCCGGTTGAGTCCCGCTGATTTCTCCAGCACTTCGCAAACAGCGGCCGTATCCATCGCGCCGAGGCCTTGATCCATGGCTTTGCGGTAAGGTTTAGCAGCGGTGTCGAACAGTGGGATCGGGCACTCAAGCGCGTTGGCAAAATCGCCGATTACGTCGAGATCTTTTTGCCACACGTCAATCTTCATCGTCGCCTCGTCATAGACACCGGCGACCATCATCGGCGTGCGCAACTCGAAAATTCGCGAGTTGCCCGCACCTTCGCGGATCACCTCGTAGATCAACTGCGCATCGAGACCTGCCTTCATACCGAGCACCATCGCCTCGGCTGCGGCGACGTTGTGGACATTGACTAAGTGATTGGCGACGAATTTCATCTTGCTGCCATTGCCGAAGGGTCCAAGGTAATGGTGGGCCCTGGCAAACCCCTCAAATACAGCTAGGCACTTCTCGAAAGCAGCAGTATCTCCACTGCCGAGCACCACTAAATCTTTCGTGCGTGCCTGGGCGCCGGTGCCACTCAGCGGACAATCGAGCAAGGTGATGCCCGCCACCGCGAGCGCATCATGGCCCGCCTGCTTCGCCTCGAGCGGCAAGGTCGAGGTGTCGACGACAACCAACCCATCATTACTGCTTGCAATCAGCCCGTTCTCACCCGTGAGAACCTCGTCAAAAGCCGCGACACTCGGCAGCGAGGTAATGACCACCGGGCATTGGGCGCCAACTTCATGCGGGGAAGCCGCCTTATCTCCGCCCGTTTCTATCAGCGCCGCTATGGCTTCTTCGGATACATCGTAACCAACAACGGCGAATCCGGCCCTGAGCAGATTTGCAGCCATGGCCGAGCCCATTATGCCAAGGCCGATCATTCCGACAGGGCTAAGTTCGCCTTCGGAAACCATTTCCTTCTCCTCGTAATTTTATGCTGAACCGGACAGGTACTCTCGCCTAGACGGTCGGCCCGTCGCCGGCCAAAGTGGTGCGATGCAGAATGCGTGTGTGCCGGGTGATCTCATAGGGACGCGCCCGATGCATCAGGGTCCGGTTGTCATACATAATCAAATCGCCAACCGACCAGCTATGGCAATAGGTGAACTCCGACCGCGTGCAAAGTTCCATCAATTCATCGAGCAAAGCGCGTCCCTCGCCGTGATCCATATCCTGGATGTGCGACGCGTGGCCGCTGACATAAATATTCTTGCGCCCGTTCGCGGGGTTTTGCCGAATTAGGGCTTGCGGTACCGGCGGCAAGGCGTTGTCGGTTTTCTTGTCGGTGAGATCGACCGCCATATTGCGCCGGGAATAGGCGTAGTGGTGGATGGCAATCAAGCCGTCCAATTCTTCCTGCCGGCCTTCGGGCAAGCTGTCGTAGGCAGCCCGCATGGTAGCGAATTCGGTCTCCCCACCCTCGGGGGGCAATACTCGCGCATGCAAAAGCGAGGCTGTCGCCGGCACCTGCTTGAACGAACTGTCCGTATGCCAAAATCGTTGTCCTATCCTGACCTGGACCCGCGGATCCTCTTCTTTCAACAACTCCCCATTCTCGTCGAGATTGGTCATGCAGGCGACATAGCCAGCGGTGAAGTTGTTGCCGATATTGGGATAGGTCTTTTCCAGTGGACCGAAACGCCCGCTGAATGAAATCTGCGCGTCATCATCGAGATCCTGGGCCGGGAACAGAAGCAGCGAATAGGTCTCGAACGCGTCACGAATCTCGGCGAAATCCGATTCGTCCAGGTCGCGCAAATCCACACCGGAAATTTCAGCGCCGAAGGCCGGTGTCAAAGGTCGAATTCTGATAGCCATGGGGCTCCCGTAGGCAACGAATTGCTAATTCAACACTAATTCAACAAGCGAAGCCTAAGGGATCAGTATCAGCCTTGGCAATAAGGCTCGGCGAATTTAGGGCCGTGCAACGCAATCGAGGCATTCGCCCGCTTCAATTGGGCGGCTGACAGTCGCCAATAGAAGCCCGAGGCCGCCGATCACGAAATAATAGACGGTCGCCACCATCGGGAATCCGAAA
>DLVK01000294.1:0-3167 GCA_003444235.1 Rhodospirillaceae bacterium | reverse complement strand
CCGCCGCCGCCCCATGGGCCGCCGCCGCCACTTTGATTTTGCCAAGGCATATCTTCTTCCTCATCCTGGTAATCTGTTTGTATCGTACCGGAGGCCTTTACCAACCGGCGTTCGGTCATATATGACACCGCTGGCGCCGATGCGTAAAGGCGAAGTTGTCGCTTAGCGGTCTATCAGGCATAAATATCGGTGCTCGCACGAGGATTTCAATCATGTCCGGACCAACCGAAGCGCAAATACTGGACGCTCTGACAGCCGTCATCGAACCCGATAGCGGGAAGGATGTGGTCAGTCTCGAAATGGTGACCGGTTTGGTGATCAAGGACGGCAATATAGGGTTTTCCTTGGAAGTCGAGCCGGATCAAGGCGCGGCAATGGAACCGGTTCGACAAGCCGCCGTAAAAGCCGTGGAAAAATTGCCGGGCGTGCTTTCCGTTACAGTCGTGTTGACCGCACATCGTGCAGCGACCCAAAGCGCCACCGCAGAGCAACCAAAAGAAAACCGGCCACAGGGCGGAAATCAACAATCCGCGGATTTGGCCGCCGGCGTCAAACATATCGTTGCGGTCGCGAGCGGTAAGGGAGGTGTCGGCAAGTCGACAGTCGCCGTCAATCTCGCTCTGGCTTTTATTGCCAACGGCCAACGCACCGCACTCCTGGATGCTGATATTTATGGCCCGTCGCAACCGCGCATGATGGGAGTGGCCGGCGAAAAACCAGATAGCGCCGGCGATGAGAGGTTAAAGCCTGTCGAAAAACACGGTCTAAAGCTGATGTCGATGGGCTTCCTGGTGGAAGAAGACACGCCAATGATTTGGCGCGGGCCGATGGTAATGGGCGCATTGCAGCAATTCCTGCGCGACGTGGACTGGGGTGAATGCGACATTATGGTGGTCGACATGCCGCCCGGCACCGGAGACGCACAACTTACCTTGGCACAGCAAGTGCCCCTAGCGGGTTCGGTGATTATCTCGACGCCCCAAGACATCGCCCTAATCGACGCCCGTAAGGGTCTGAATATGTTTCGCAAGGTCGAAGTGCCGGTTCTCGGCATTGTCGAGAATATGAGCTACTTTCAGTGCCCGAGCTGCGGCCATCAGTCGAATATATTCGGTCATGGCGGTGCCCGCGAAGAAGCGGAAACTCTAGGCGTACCTTTTCTGGGCGAAATCCCACTTCATATGGACATTCGTGAAACGTCCGATGGCGGCAATCCGGTAGTGGTAAGCCAGCCGCAAAGTCCTTACGCAGAGTCATTTCGCGGCATCGCGGCAAAGGTTTGGGCGGCGCTGGAAGACGGCGAAACCGGTCAAAGGGCGGCACCCAACATCGTTATTCAGTAGCTACCTATAATTGGGTAGAGTTTCGACATGCGAATTTTCGCTCTCATATTAGCCATTTTCCTGTTCTCCCAACCGGACATCGCTCCGGCAAAATCGCTCGATCAGGTACTGCACCAGGTTAACAAGCTTAGATCCAAACACGGCTTGAATCCGCTTCGCCTCGAACCTCGCCTCACCGTATTTTCGCAGCGTCACGCGGAAGACATGGCACGACATAGATTTTTCGATACGCGTGCCCGCGACGGATCGGAGTTCGCAAAAAACGTTCTGAAAACCGGTTATGCATTTCAACGGATTGCAATTCAGGTCGCCGCCGGATACCCCACTGCGGCGCATGTTGTCGGTCATTGGGAGTTGGATGACCGTAAACGCAACCATATTCTTGACCCGCAAATGGTCGAGATCGGAATTGGCTACTCCGCCGTCGCCAATGACCCCCGCGGCCATAATCACTATTGGGCAATAACGCTTGCCAACCCGGCACGGCGGGGCTCCGGGAACTGGCGCGCCGAAGTACTACAACGCGTCAACGCCTTTCGTGCCCGCTACAGGCTCAAGCCGCTTCGGATCAATGAAGATTTGAACGAAGCCGCACAGGTCCATTCGGACGACATGGCGGACCGTGATTATTTCTCCCATGTGGCACCGGATGGCAGCAGCGCGGCGGAGCGTGCAGAGCGCGCCGGTTATCCATGGCGGTTCATTTTGGAAAATATCGCGGCCGGCCAACCCTCGCCCGATGAAGTGGTGCGTGGCTGGATTCGCTCAGATAGCCACAGAGAGGCAATGCTTGAGCGCGATATAAAAGAAGCGGGTATCGGCTATCGTTACCTTCCAAACGACGGCGGTCGGGCACGCCATATTCACTATTGGGTATTGGTGATGGGGCGGCGATGAGGCGCGGCTCGGCGACGTTCTTCGCAATACAATTATTTTTTGCGTCTGGACCTCTCGCGGCACAGACCGTCGAAACGCTCAAACTTCGTGCCGACGTCAGTCAAAAAGTTCTCATTCTCGAACCTGCAGGACCGCCAAAGGCAAGCGTCGTACTATTCGCCGGCGGCAGTGGCGAAATCGGCATCAATGACGACGGCACAATCGAACGCGACGGTAATTTTCTCATCCGGAGCCGTGGCCTTTTTCAAAAACTAGGCCTGCTAGTCGCCGTCTACGACATGCCGGACGAAATCAGAAGCCGTGACCGCTATCGGCTTTCTGGCGACCACCCCGCGGATGTTGCCAAGCTGATCGAACGCTTGCGGCAGATTGCGCCGGTGCCGGTTTGGCTGGTAGGCACGAGCCGAGGAACGATTTCAGTAGCCCATGTCGCGGCAGAGCTGAAAGGGAGAGCGGGGCCCGATGGCGTGGTCTTTACCGCATCCGTAACCCGCATGAGCAATAGCGGTCGACCGGATGTCAGCGATGCCAACCTGGATGAAATTCGAGTACCTGCGTTGATTGTCCATCACAAGGATGACGAATGTTACGTGACATTGTGGCGCGATCAGGATGACTTTCTCGACGACTTAAAAAACGCGCCGAAGAAACAGCTGATCGGCCTAGTAGGCGGATCCGCCGGTAATCCCGATGATGAGTGCCGGGCTTTCTCCCATCACGGGTTTCTCGACATTGAGGAAAGGGCAGTCCAGGTGATCGCGGACTGGATCACGTCCTCCTAACCGCTTGCCATGACCGCACAGCTTTGACAGGGTATGCCTCAATAATAACCATTGAATGATAACTATTGCCTAGGGGAAATCATGGATACCCGTGCCGCCGTCGCGTTCGAAGCCGGCAAACCACTTGCCATCGAAACCGTGCAAC
>DLVK01000242.1:0-2634 GCA_003444235.1 Rhodospirillaceae bacterium | reverse complement strand
TGCCCCATACGGGCGATTTTTCTGATAGCCATGCTATTCCGTCCAAGATCGAGTCCAATTTAAGGCGAAGACTACGAGCATATCCCCGTCGCCAAGAAACATCTAATGCGATAAGCGGATCGTGCCCCCTACCCAAAAGCCTCAAGCGCTTTGCCGCCAAACTCCGGCATATCCGCATGAATTAGGATAAACGCGAGCTTGCAAGGCTCAGTCCCGTTATTCACCCAACAATGGACAGTCCCGCGCTGGATCACCACATCGCCCGCTTTCAAATGAACCACCTCATCGTCGAGCTCCATATCGATCTCGCCTTCGAGAATGATCGCATAATCGAGCGATGCGGTGCGGTGCACCCGGCGTTCGATGCCGGGGCCGAACTCTGCGATCCGGCAAACGGTGCCGTTCTCGAAAATGGTGCTTTTAATATCGTGAGAAATATCACTGTCACTGCGTAAATCCGGCGGCATGGTGTCTGACGCCCAGACCACCGTGGACTGGGCGCCTGGCCTCAAATTCCGCACATTGGTCGCAATTTCATCTTTGACGACGATGGCCTTGCCCTTCTCGTCGTGGCCGGTGACAACCCGGCGAACTTCAAATGTCATTCGGTACCTCCCTTGTCGCGGAAAACTACGCCTCGCCAGTATCCGCGGCTCTGTTTGCATTTTCAGTAAGCGGCAATTCGATCCAAAACTGGCTCCCGACGTCGAGCTCACTTTCAAAACCGATTTCACCCCCCATGCGCTCGACCAGTAATTTGCTGACTGCAAGCCCAATTCCGGTTCCTTCGCGCGCTAAGGAGGCGTTGGCTGACGCACGCTGGAACATTTGAAAGATCATCGCCTGATCCTCTTCCGCAATCCCGATGCCTGTATCTCGGATGCCGATACGGCAAAATCCATCGGTTGCGGACAGAGCTTCGATGGTGACCGAGCCGTTCTCACTGTTGAAGTTGACCGCATTCGAAATCAGGTTAAGCAGTATTTGTCGGAGCCTGGTTTCGTCGACGTTCAAACGTACAGGCGGTCCGGCACTGAATTTGTCATTGATACCTATCCCCGCATGCTCTCCAAGCGGTTCGGCAAGAGTAACGCAGTTAGCAACCACCTCGTTGGCATCGACCTCTTTAATTTCCAGCTCGAGTTGACCGGCTTCGATCCGGGCAAGATCCAGCACATTGTTAACCAGTTCGAGCAGATGATTGCCTCCGTCCATAATGCAGTCCACATGTTCCAGCTGACGCTCGGATAATTCAGTGCCACGCGGCATCTTCAACATTTGGGCAAAGCCAAGTATCGCGTTTAATGGCGTGCGGAGGTCGTGGCTCATACTAGAGAGGAATTGCGACTTAGCCTTGCTCGCTTCTTCCGCTTCCTCTTTCGCCACACGCAATTCATCCGCTGTACGAATTTGCGCTTCCAATTCTGCTGCGAGGCGCACGTTAACTATGGCGCGACGCGCCAAGAACACCATGACGATCGCGATCACACTAATCAGGGCAGCGACGAGATAATGAAACCGCCGCGTCTCCGCGAGCCTTGCCGACGTATCCGTAAAAGCGGTCCCGATCACTGCAACCGCGGGATAGTCTTGAAGTTTGCTATAAGTCCAGAGCCGAGGCACATGATCGACGATACTTGTCTGCTCGTAGGACCCTTTGGGTTTTTTTAAGAGACTTGTCCAAAGTTTCGACCCGTCGATTTTTTTGCCGACACCGGCGATACCTTTATGGGATTTACGGATTCGGATTCGCATGTCGAGCCCAACCAACGTTGCCGAACTGTTGGGGCCGGTTCGCATGGTCTCGAAAAAATTTAGCAGCTGATTTCCACGGACCGCGGCAAAAACGACGCCAATAAATTTTCCGCTCTCATCCGTGATTCGGCGCACCAATCGAACCGTCAGAATACCTGTATTGCGACCCCGCCTAGCCGCAGAAATGTAGGCGGTATCCAGTTTATTGGCCTTTTGAAACTTAAAATACGTACGGTCGCGGGCATGAATGCCTGGCTTTATCTTGCGCTCGCGCTTGCCGGTGGAAATCAACACCGGAACGCCGTCCGCGTTCATCATCGTGATGTGCGAGAGAATATCCGAGCTCGGCGGAAGTTCGGCCATATATCTTCGAACCTCGGCCATGGAATGGCTGCGCAAATAGATGCGGCGAAGAGCCTTAATATAGTCGTCCGCGTATCGAAATGTTGCCGCCGTATGATCGGCGAACAAATCGGTAAGACGTGCAGCCCTAACCGCATTGTTTTGGTGAGCCGCCTGCTCTTCACTAATAGTTATCTGGTAGGTCGCCCCCCAAACCACCGCCAATAGAACCAAAAGCCCGGCCATGAGCATGCGAAACCCAAGCACGGGGGCTGTCGTGGGCCGGAACTCTTTGGACTCGTCCGAAGCCATATGAAGGGCCTGCGCCTAGAAAGGCGTATCGCCTTTGATCGTTACCCGATGCATGACGCGTGTTTGGCCAGGGTAATCGTCGACGGCGTAGTGTTGTGTGCACCGATTGTCCCAAAATGCCAGCGATCCTTCCGCCCAGCGAAAGCGGCAAGTGAATTCGGGCCGGGTCGCGTGCTGCCTGAGGAACTCCATAATCACCTCGGATTCCTCTTCTGTCATGTCGAG
>DLVK01000260.1:0-7980 GCA_003444235.1 Rhodospirillaceae bacterium | reverse complement strand
GGTTGCCTCCGCAAGCGGCGTGAGGCTGAGGCCGATATAGAAAGCCGCCATGGCAACGAGATTAAGTACGGCACGAACCCAGTGCAGGCCCAACCGTTCGGTGCGAAAGGGTGCCAAGCCATGGCGGATGAAAAACGGCGCGAGGACAAAGAGACCAAAGAAATTCCTGAAAAACACCACTATCATCGGTTCCAACTCTTGCGTTACGTCGCGAATGCTGGCGTTCATGATGGCGAAGCTGATTGTCGAGATCAGCATCAAGAGAACGGCGCGGAAACTGCCGGAAAAGAGCTGGGATAGGCGAAGCATTAGTATTCGTTCGATTCGAGAGTAGAGGTGGGACGTTTAATTCGCTGGCGGTTATAGCAGTTTGCAAGTTCCCGAGGTTACGGGAAATTCGCCAGGCTGCAATGCCGATTTGATTGACGCCAACCGGCGGGTAATGGATATTCCGTGCTAATATAGACGTTTATGACCAAAGGGACGATGACGGTGGCAGCGGAGGCGGCAGAAACCGGCGATACGATCACGTTGGAAATTTGGCGTGGAAAGGAAGAGGGACATTACGACACCTTCTCGGTTCCGGCCCAGGAAAGCCAGACCATTCTCGACGTGGTGACCTATATCCAGCGCCGGATCGATCCCACGCTAACCTACCGGTTTGCGTGCCGTATCGGTATGTGCGGGTCCTGCGCGATGATGGTGAACGGCGCGCCGCGCTGGACATGTCGAACCCATGCGTCGAAGGTGGTCAAAGACGGCAAGATTCGCCTCAATCCGCTCAGGAATTTGCCGGTGATCAAAGATTTGGCCACCGACATGACCGAATTTTTCGACAAGTGGAAACAAGCCAAAGGCCGATTTGTGCCGGCCCCGGACCGGGAAGAGGACCAGGTGATGGAATTTGCCTCGGTCGAGCCCACCTCGAGAGCACGCAAGGAAGCGGATGCGGGGATCGAGTGTCTCGGCTGCGGGGTCTGTTATGCGGCCTGCGATGTGGTTTCATGGAACAAGGATTATCTTGGACCAGCGGCATTGAATCGGGCTTGGACACTGGTCAACGATGTGCGCGACGCAGATAAAGCCGGGCATCTCAAGGCGGTTGCCGAAGACGCGGGCTGCCATTTGTGTCACAGCCATCAGCAATGCACGACTTATTGTCCTAATCATCTCAATCCGACCCGGGCGATTGCCGGGTTGAAACGAATGAGCGTGACGGCGGCGCTAAAAGGCGAATTAAAATGAGCCGCGCCGATCTCTGGCTTTATGTCGCCCAACGGGCGAGTGCGATGGTATTGGCGCCGCTGGTTTTTATTCATTTGATCACCATCGTGATCGCGATTCAGGGTGGTCTCACTGCCGCGGAGATTTTGGATCGTACCCAAGGCAGCATTATTTGGGGTTTTCTCTACAGCCTGTTCGTGGTTGCGGCCGCGGTGCATGGTGCGATCGGATTGCGTTCGATCGTCAAGGAGATGACGCTTTGGCGCGGTAAGTCCTTGGATATTTCGATGGGTCTGTTTGGGCTCGTACTGCTCTATCTCGGCATGCGTGCGGTTATGGCGGTGGTGTAATGCGGAACCACCCATCCTATTGGGCGTTTGTGGTGCACCGAGTATCGGGCCTCGGGTTGGTTCTGTTCCTGCCGTTTCATTTTTATGTACTTTCACTTGCCTTGGAAGAGGCGCGGCTTAACTCTTTTTTGCAATGGACCGACGCTCCCTTGGTCAAGCTTGCCGAAACCGGACTTGTTATATTGTTGGCAGCACATATGGGCGGCGGGTTACGGCTACTGGTGCTCGAATTTTTGCCATGGCACGATTGGCAAAAGACGCTAATGGCGATCGGAGGCGCGGTCGCATTTGCATTCGGAATTCTGTTCCTTGTGCGCGCGATTTAGGAGGGAGACGAAAGTGGCGATGGAAAAGGTCGAACGTCTCACAACGGATATTCTCGTCCTGGGTTCGGGCGGAGCTGGGTTGTTCGCAGCCTTGCATGCCCATAACGCCAACCCCGATTTGGATATCACGGTCGGTGTAAAAGGATTGCTCGGCAAATGCGGTTGTACCCGCATGGTGCAGGGTGGTTACAACGTCGCGTTGGCTGAAGGCGATTCTGTCGAACGCCATTTCATGGATACGATCGAAGGCGGTAAATGGATTAACAATCAGGATCTTGCGTGGGACTTGGTTAACCTCTCGGTCGAACGCATTCACGAACTTGAAAACGAAATTGGTTGTTTCTTCGACCGCAATCCCGACGGCACCATTCATCAAAAGGCGTTTGCCGGTCAAACCTTCGACCGCACGGTGCATAAAGGCAGTCTCACTGGAATCGAGATTATCAGTCGTCTGGCGGAACAGGTCTGGGCGCGGGGCATCAATCGGCTCGAGGAACACCGAGCGGTGGAGTTGGTGCCGACGGCGGATGGATCCCGCCTAGCCGGCGCATTAATGATCGATATGCGGACCGGTGACTTCAAATTCGTCCAGGCTAAGGCGGTGATGCTTGGTACCGGTGGTGGGCCGACCATGTACAAATATCATACGCCTTCCGGCGACAAGGCGTGCGACGGGATGGCGATGGCGCTTCGGGCGGGGCTGCCCCTGCTTGATATGGAAATGGTGCAATTTCATCCAACCGGTCTGGTTGCAGGCGAAGACACCCGTATTACCGGCACCATCATCGAAGAAGGTCTGCGCGGTGCCGGTGGCTATCTGCTGGACGGCAACGAAGAGCGCTTTATGCATGAGTTCGACGAGCGCAACGAGCGGGCAACCCGCGATATCGTCAGCAGAGCGATGTATGAAATGATGCGCCGTGGCCGCACGGCTCCGAACGGTGGGCTCTACATAACCATGGCGCATTTGGACCCGAAAATGGTGGTCCAACAATTCAAGGGCATGGTGGACCGATGCCGCGATGTCGGTTTCGATCTTGTCGGTGGCTTGGTCGAAGTCGTGCCGACCGCACACTACATGATGGGTGGAGTCAAATTTGGACGCGACTGCCGAACCGATTTGCCAGGGCTTTTTGCGGCGGGCGAGGATTGCGGTGGCGTTCACGGCGCCAATCGGTTGGGCGGCAATGGCGTTGCAAATTCCACCGTATTCGGTGGCGTGGCCGGGGATCACATGCCCCCCTGGGTGGTGAAAGAAGGGCAAATGGCCGAGCCCGACGATAGCGTAATCGAAGCGGCTATCGAGCGCTCGCTGACGCCGTTCGGAAACACCGAGGGGAACTTCAATGATGTACGCTTGAAGCTCTATGACGTGATGTGGGACGATGTGGGTATCATGCGTACTGAGACAACTCTCAAACGTGGCCTCGAGTCCCTAGCCGCATTGCGCGAGGAGCTATACGGTATCGGATTGCCCGAGAATAGTAGGGCATTCAATCTGTCCTGGCAGGATTGGATGAATCTCGACAGTCAAATATTGGTTGGACAGGCTATTGCGACCGCGGCGTTGGCGCGGGAGGACTCCCGAGGTGCGCATTTCCGAGAAGATTTCCCGGAGACACGCGACCTGGAGAACTCTACCAATACCGTGGTTCGTCTGGAAAATGACGAGCTGACGATCGAGAATACGCCGGTTTCCTTCACTCGAGTGAAGCCGGGCGAAACTCTGATCGTCGAGGATGCGGCTTAGGAGATCGGTCATGATCAAACAAGAAGCGATATTAGCGGCGGGCAAAGAGGTGATGAGCCGAGCCGCGATTGAAATTCCACAGGACTACAAGGACGGTCTTCGCTCGATGGCGAACGAGGAACAAGAAGAGCTTAGCCGCTTCGTTCTTGAGTCCATGTTGGAGAATTACGAGGCAGCCGAGGCCGATCGCCGTGCTATGTGTGCGGATACGGGCGTGCCGCGTTATTTCGTCAAGTCGGGCAACGAGGCGGTGATCGAAGGCGGGTTTGTAGCCCTCGAGGAAAGTCTCCGTCGTGCTACTGCGGAAGCGACCCATGAAATACCGCTTCGGCCAAATCGGGTTCATCCATTGAATCGGCAAGACAATGACAACAATGTGGGCATCAACGCGCCCGAGATCGACTACTCCTTTGAACCGGGTGGTGACTGGCTGGATATCACGACCGTTCACAAAGGCGGTTTGTTTGGATCCGACTACCGGATGCTGTTCCCTGGTGATGGTATAGACGGCATCAAGAAGTTCTTCCTTGATGTCATGTATGAGTTCGGCCGTCGTGGGCTGGCTTGCCAGCCTGCCATCGTAGGAATCGGGGTCGGTGGTTCGAAGGATATCTGTATGACGCTCGGTAAACAGGCTGCTTGTTTGCGCGTGGTCGGAGATGCCAATCCGGATCCGGCAATTGCGGAGCTCGAGGAAGAGATGAAGGAGCTCGGGAATAATATTGGCATGGGTCCCATGGGCTTCGTTGGAAAGTCCATGGTTATCGATTGCCATATCGAGGCCGGCTATTGTCATACCGGTGCTATGCCAGTGAGCGTTCATAGTTTCTGTCTGTCATCGCGGCGTGCGACTGCAAGAATACACGGCAACGGCGAAATGACTTTCAGAACCGATCCGAATTGGTTCACCCCTTACATGAGACGGGATACGGTGACATGGGAAGCGACGGAGCTGTCGAAAGCGGTCGGCTAAAGAAAGTCCGACTAAAGACGCCAGTCACGAAAAAAGATTTGGCAGGCCTTGAGCTGGGCAATGTCGTCTACCTCGACGGCATCGTCTATACCGGCCGCGAGGGGCTCTATCAGCGAATTATCGCTGACGGCGAGACCCCGCCGGTGGACCTGGAAGCGCTTACCAATGTGACCTTTCATTGCTCGCCAGCGGCGTCGGTAAATGAAGACGGTAGTTTCAATGTGGGCGCGGTTACCGCGACGGCGAGTTTCCGGTTTGCCAAATGGTTGACCGAATGGTTCGAGGTTTCCGGTGTCAAAATAATCATCGGTAAAGGGGGCATGGCGGAAGAGGATTATAAAAAGTATTTCGTCCCCAACGACGCGATTTACCTAACCACTGTCGGTTATGGCACCGGGGCGCTTCTGGGCCGTGGAATCAAGCGAGTGCAAGCTGCGCACTGGTTGGAAGAGCTTGGCATTGCACAAGCAATGTGGGTGCTGGAAGTGGAAAATTTTGGGCCTTTCCTTGTGGAAAGCGGCCTCAATGGCAATTCCTTGTTCGAGCAGGAAAATCGTGCGGTCAATGCCAATATCGATAAGGTGTTTGAAGGTTTGCGCGAGCCCGCATTGAAACGATATGGCGAAACCACCTCGCGGTCCGACGAAGTAGTCTAAGATAACCGGCTAGACGATGGCCGGTTTTTATCGGTTCTCTCCGGAAACTATCGAAAAAATTGGGAGCCGATCCCAACCTATGCTAGCTGGGTCTGCTGGGGTGAAAGGCCGGTACCGGCTCCCAGAATCGAGTCCGCATGTGATGCATGCGGATCCGAGCACATTTAAAACGATTTAGAGATTGAACCGATGGCCCGGGCGTCACAGTTGTTGAGCCCGCCGCAATCGGAATTGTCGTTTAAATCGTTGTCTGTATAGGTCACTGCGAAATTGAAGCCGCGAATTTCGCGACTGAGCGCAAGCGACCAATCCGTAAAGTCGACGCCTGCTGCACGATCGAACCAGCCGGTGCCTACCGTTGCGTCAAAGTTGAACTTGTACGGCAATGGAACGCTGAGGCTGGCAGCGAAGTAGTAGAACTCGCCCGCGTTGGCCGTATAGTCCGGCGAATAGGTGAATGATACGCCGAGCGAGGCGAGGCCGAAATCGTAACCGAGGCCGCCTGCATACTCTACGTAGTCGTTACCGGTGCCGCTGGTGTCCGGGTAGGTGTACCAGATGGCGTAGAAGTCGACCGATACGCCGGAAAGCTCGGTGTTGATACCGGCGGTCCAATCCAGTTCGAGGTACGACGGATCGGCCGGGCCGAAATTGACGTTCGAGCCCCAAACGCTGCCATAGATATTGATCGGAACGGGCGCTCCGAACGTTTTCTGGAGGCCCAATGAATAGCCAAACGTGCCTTGTAATGCGGGATTGCCGCCAGTCTGCGAAACGCCACGGAAGGAGTAGTCGCTTGCCAACGTAACGTCCGCGGAAAATTCGCCTGGAATTTGATTGAAAAATGCGTCAACGCCGTCTTCGTCCTTTTTATCGGCGGCATATGCAGCGCCTCCAAGCGTGAACATGGTCGCTACCGCAATTGCAATTAATCGGTTCCACATTGTGCTGATCCTTCGTTGTTAGTGCTCGTTTATTTATCTGCTGCCCCTCAGCAGCTAATTTCAAAATACGCCGCCGGAAATTAATTTCCACTGGAAAATGGCCTGCAAATATTTGAAAAACCGTGATTTTTTAGCCCGTTGCAATTTGGCAACTGGGCCAGATTCTGAATAGAAACAAGGCATTATGATTAATTATTAATCAGAAAATAAAATGATATGTATTTATGCATGCGTTTATTCGGACGATTTCCGATGAATGCGTAAAAGGGTCGTGCCGGGCCGTCAGGATTGGCTATTTATTAGGCACGGATTTGGCCCACTCGCGGAGCTTTCAGAGTCTTTGATCCGGTGAGATTTGACCGTTAGAGTGCGCGCGGAAAAGAAGATCGAAGGAAATTTGATGGGAGATGGCGCTTCATCGTCTGGATTCCGGCCGCCTTCGGCTGACGCGTTATTACAATCAGCGTCGCTGTCGGCAGTACTCGACCGATTCGGCCGCCAACTGGTGACCGACACCTTGCGCGAGGTACTTGCGGAATTGCGCACATCTATTGCGGCGGGCACTGCGTCGGAGGCTCAGATGCAGGAAACGCAGATCGCCGAGGCGGTAGGTGTCCGGCTTTCGGCCTGGGAACAGCCTTCGTTGCGTCCGGTGTTCAATCTTTCCGGCACGGTACTGCATACCAATCTCGGGCGCGCGCCGATGCCCACCGAGGCGATTGACGCGGTTGCGATGGTTGCCAAAGGGGCGTCCAATCTGGAATACGACCTTGCCAAGGGGCGTCGTGGCGACCGCGACAGCCATATCGAGCCGTTGATCTGTAAATTGACCGGTGCCGAAGCGGCAACCGTGGTCAACAACAATGCCGCTGCGGTGCTGTTGGTGCTGAATGCGTTGGCCCTGCGTAAGGAGGTCCCGGTCTCGCGCGGCGAACTGGTCGAGATCGGTGGCTCGTTTCGCATTCCGGATATCATGGCGCGGGCCGGTTGCAAGCTGCGCGAAATCGGCACCACCAACCGAACCCATAAAAAGGATTTTGCGGAAGCGATCGGGTCCAAGACCGCATTATTGATGTCGGTCCATACAAGCAACTATGAGGTGACCGGATTTACCGCCTCGGTGCCGCAACAAGAATTGGCGGCGCTTGCCCATGAGAATGGATTGCCCTACGTGGTCGATCTCGGGAGCGGCATGTTGGTCGATATGTCTCGTTTCGGACTGCCCCATGAACCGACCCCGCAAGAAGCGATCGCGGACGGTGCCGATCTCGTCACTTTTAGCGGCGATAAGTTACTAGGTGGGCCGCAGGCCGGGCTCATTGTCGGACGGGCCGACCTTATCGCTAAGATCAAGAAGAACCCCCTGAAACGGGCCCTCCGGCTCGACAAGATGACCATCGCCGCGCTTGACGCGGTCTTGCGTCTCTATCTCGATCCGGATCGTTTGCTTGACCGATTGCCATCCTTAAAGGCGTTGTCGCGATCCCGATCGGAGATTATGGAACAGGCGATAGGATTGACCGCTCCGTTGGAAAAGACACTTGGCGACCGCGCGATGGTTAAGGTGGTGGAACTGGAAAGCCAGATCGGCAGCGGCGCGCAACCGACCGAGGTCCTGCCAAGTGCCGGCCTTTCGATTGAACCTGCTGGTGGGAAGCGTGGCCGCGGTGCGCGGTTAAAAACACTGGCAAAAGCCTTTCGCGAATTGCCGGTACCCGTGATCGGGCGTATCGGCGATGACGCATTTCTGCTCGATC
>DLVK01000442.1:0-2608 GCA_003444235.1 Rhodospirillaceae bacterium | reverse complement strand
TTATCCGAGCGTACTCGAATTGCCGGAAGTGCCGGATACGGTTGCCGTTGTGGTTCCCTATCATGCGGTTCTGCCGACGCTGGAGCAGTGCCATGAAAAAGGCGTTACCTCGGCGATTGTGATTTCCGCCGGGTTCGCTGAACGCGGTAACGACGAGCGCGGCGATCTCCAGGGAGAACTTACGGCGTTTACCGAACGTACGGGACTGCGGATCAGCGGGCCCAATTGTCTCGGCCTTGCCAGCGTCAAAGATAAACTCTGGCTCAATGCGTCGTCGCGCCCGATGATGGGCGATGCGGGTCCGATCGGTTTGGTATGTCAGTCGGGCGCGACGCTGTTCGGTCCGATCCTGGTGCGTGCCGATGAATGCGGCGTGGGGCTTTCCTATGCGATTTCCACAGGCAACGAAGCGGATTTGGAATTCTCCGACTTCGCCCGGTATCTGCTGGACGACGATAGCACGAAGGTCATCGCTGGATTCATCGAAGGTATTAAAAATCCGACCAAGTTCCTCGAGGTCGCCAAGCTCGCGGCCGAACGCGAGAAACCGATGGTGGTGATCAAGATCGGTAAATCCGACTACGGTGCCCGAGCTGCCAATTCCCATACCGCTGCGTTGACCGGTGCCGATGAGGTGATCGACGAGGCCTTCCGGCAGTATGGCGTGATCCGAGTGAACGGCTATGACGATTGCCTGGAGACCGCGCAATTGATGGCTTATTCCAAGAAGCCCCCTGCGGACGGGATCGTCGCGGTTTCGCACTCGGGCGGGATCAGTTCGCTCCTGGCGGACATGATCGGTAACGAAGGCCTTGAATTGCCGTTGCTGACGGATAACGCGAAAGACGGCATCAACGAGATTCTTTCGGGCTTTGGATGGGCATCGAACCCGGCGGACGTGACCGGCTTTGCCCATCGGGAACCGTTCCCGCAAATCGTCGACTATCTCACCGCGGAGCCGAATACGGGCACGCTGGTAGTCGCTAGTGCCGGCAAGGGCGATCATGTGGAAAAGGTTATTTCCGTCCGCGACGGCGGCAGCCATAACGTTGCTTACATGTGGACCGGCCGGCGTGATCAGACAGAAGGCCTGGACAAACTGAAGGCGGCTGGTATTCCCGTGTTTTACACGTCGGACTCCTTGGCCTGCGGTCTCCGACAACTGCGGGATTATCATCAATGGCTCGACGGACGCCGCGAACATGGCTTTGCCGTGCCGGAAGAAATTTCAGCACCGCAAAAGGAAGCTCTCGCCACGGCCCAAAAAGTTGGACGAGCCCAGCTCACCGAAACCGAGGCCAAAGAACTGGTCGCCGCTTGGGGCGTGCCGGTAACCGGCGAAGTGCTGACGACTTCCTCGGAAGAGGCCGCTACGGCGGCAGAAAAGCTTGGTTGTCCGGTAGTCATGAAAGGCGTTTCGCCGGATATCGCCCACAAAACAGAGGCTGGAATAGTTCAGCTCAACATTTGCGATCCCGATAGTGCGGCGGCGACCTACGAGGCAATCGTCAAGTCGGCAACCGCTTACGATCCCAAAGCGGAAATGCAAGGTGTTGCGGTGCAGGAGATGGTCACTGGCGGGGTCGAAACCATCTTGGGCGTTACATACGATCCGCAAATTGGGCCGATCCTTCTGTTTGGTATGGGAGGGGTTATGGTCGAGGTGTACAACGACGTTGCCCTCCGGCATTGCCCGATTTTGCCTCACGAAGCGCGAGATATGATCGCTCAGGTGACCGGCGCGAAAATCCTCGAAGGTTTCCGAGGCCAGCCCGCCGGCGACGTAGATGCGCTGGTGGAAACGATGGTCAATGTTTCGCAAATGGCCGCCGCGCTCGACGGTTCGTTGGAAGAACTCGACATCAACCCGCTCGTGGTGCTGCCGGAAGGTCAAGGTGTAAAAGCACTCGATGCGTTGGTGGTTTTAAAGCAATAGGAGAGAACGGATGCCCGATGACGGTTATCGGAAATGGCTCGGGGTTGAATATACGGTCATGGAACCCGAGCATGCGGTCGTACACATGAATGTACGCCCGGAAATGCAGAATTTGCGTGATGTCTGCCAAGGCGGTGTCATTGCGTCCCTGATGGATGTGGCGATGGCGACAGCGGCATCGGGCGGTAATTACGATACGCGAATTCGCCCCATGGTAACGCTGGAGCTGAAAGTAAACTATTTGGCCGGCGCCACCGGCAAGCGCATGGAAGCCGTTGCCGACGTCATCAAGGCGGGGTCACGGTCCGCCGTCGTTCGCTGCGATATCATGACCGATAAAGGCGTAATTTGTGCGACCGGTCTCGGCACGTTCATGACGCGTCGGGTACATGCATCGGACCCGGCAGGAATGGCGCCACCGAAAGGTTAGGCGTCCCATGGATTTGGGTCTCCAAGGCAAGCATGCAATCGTCACCGGGGGAACGCGCGGTATCGGCCGCGCGATCGTGGAGTTGCTGGTGGCGGAAGGCTGCGATGTTGGCTTTTGTGCGCGCAACGAAGCTGACGTCGAGGCGGCAGTCGAAACGCTTTCCGATTCCGGACCCACGGTTATAGGTGGTGTCGCGGATGTAACCGACAGCGAGGGGCTTCGCGCCTGGATATCGGATACAG
>DLVK01000486.1:0-4196 GCA_003444235.1 Rhodospirillaceae bacterium | reverse complement strand
CCCCACTTCCCGATCGTATTGTCCAACGAGCCATTCTGGACGTGCTACAATCCGAACGCTCGTCTGTCGGCGTCCAGCGAGTGCTATCGACGCCGACATCCATAGGAGGAATTCCTGGCAGGGGGGTCGATTCTGCAATCGAATTATTCCAAGCGCGCGTGGATGCTGGTGATCAATACATCGCCGGGTCGGACATCAAAAACTTCTTCACCAAGATTCCGCGCCTAAAAGTTCTGGCTTTTTTGAAGGAGGATGGTCTCGACGAGGACTTCATCGGTCTCGTCGCTGATGCTCTTTCTGTCGAGCTCGAGAACGCGGATCGCATGTGACCCGATGACCTGAAGCTTTTCCCAACAGGGTCCGACGGGGTTGCGCAAGGCTGCCCACTCTCGGCCTTGGCAGGGAATATAGTTCTCGAAGACTTCGACCGAAAGATGAATGCAAGAGGCATAACTTGCATCAGATATATTGACGATTTTATACTACTTGGGAAGTCTAGGGCGTCAGTCGAAAAGGCGCTCAACGTAGCCCGATCGCTGCTCCAGGGTCTTGGCATGGACACTTACGATCCCACGAAGGATCGTGAAAAAGCCTTCTCTGGCTCGATTGACAGTGGGTTTTCGTTTTTGGGGTATGAACTCATACCTGGCGAATACCCTCCCTCAACCAAGGCGCGCGAAAACCTAATTCATCAGATCAGGATCTTGATCGAAGATGGCAAACGATCAATAGCAAAGGTGATGCGAGGTGCAGAGCTTCGGTCAAACGAGCGCTGTTATGCGCAATCGCTCGTTGCGATCGACAATACGATAAAAGGCTGGCGGGCATCATTCAGGTGCGCGAACTCGCCTATGCAGTTTGCCGATCTCGACAGAAAAATCGATCGAGAGCTCCATGACTTCCGGCGATACTTTTTAGAAAAGATGACGGAAGCAGACGGGCGACAACGACGTCTCGCGACCCGCGTCCAACTATTGAAAAAATATACTAACTGACACACACGCACGTCGTGGATTGGAACCAATTTTGTGCGGTGCAAGTGCGGTGCAAATACACGTCAAAAGCGCCATTTTTGGGTCATTTCTGAGTATCTAACCATGGAAAGAATCGCGGAATCGCGTGATTGTGTGATTACACATTACTTTCGGGAGGCAGGGGCCGGAGGTTCGAATCCTCTCTCCCCGACCACGATAACCCACTGGAAACAGTGGGTTTTTTCGTATCTGGCCCCTACTCATGCTTCATTCGAGTTACGCTAGATTTACGCTAAAACACCGCTGGTTTCAGGGTCGAACGCATGGGGAGCGACACACACAATCTTGTCGATAACGCTGTCTATCGCTGCGAGAACGCGCCCCAAATTGGCGGGGTCAGGGATCGCGTAGACGTCGCTGATCGTCACCGCTTTGTGCCCGAGCATCATTTCGCCCTGCACCTAATGTTCCTCACCCAGGTATTCCGGCCTGCGCCCTTTTCCGTCCAAAGCTGCAAGCCAGCAAACACTCGACTGGCAATCAAGCAGCGATGGTCAGGCTTCTGCTAGGAAGATGGCGGACGGTTGTATCTCTGTGAATGTGCAGGCTGGGGCAGGTGACGAACTTGGTAGCAATTAGTTCGCCTAGCCACAGGTAGTTATGAAATTTCAGGGAAGATTGAATAACAACGCGCTGATGGCGAAACATCGCTCGAACTCAAATGCGGCGAAGCTCAACAAGCCCGGCAAATTCATAAATTCGGTTTGGCAGAGCTGCCAGTGAGAGTTTCAATCTCTAATGCATCATGCCGTTACTGATGGTTGACGCTGAAGGTATCAGCTTGGAACAGCGCGATACCTCTGCAAGTGATCGTAAAAGAACCTATCCTCCGCCCACTTTAAGCACTGTGCTGAATGGATGCGCCCATGCACCGGATTTTAACGATCCGTAGAGCAGAGTATGTGCAAAGGAGAATTCCGATGTTTCGCTCCTCCCTCGTACTTGGGTCGTTTCTCACATCTTCGGCGTGCCTCGCCGGGCCTACCCAACCTTCGCAAGCTAACATTTCCGTCACTGTGCCAGAAATCTGCTCGATCGATGCAAGATCCTTGCTCATAGATAAAGAAAAAGGCGTGATTTCTGGCGAAGTGCTCGAAATGTGCAACAGTAACCGTGCTTTTCGCCTCATTGCCTCACACCGTATGCTCCAACCGGGGGAGCAGGGTCGAATCGACTATGCCGGCGAAAGCAGCAATCTTGAAGCTGAAGGCATCAGCGATGTCGCGGTTCGGCAGGGGCCGGTCATCCGCCGTTTTCCGATCTTTGTTCGCACCGCCGGCCTCCAGCAGGATTTGACAATCAGCCTTGGCTTTGCCGCTATCTGACTACACAGAACACATCGAGCTAATGCCGACGCAAACTATCTCGTGTGGGTCCCTCGTTGCGAGCCACACGGTCAACCGGCAGTGACGGTGACGGAAACGCGATCGGTATAGTCACCCGCATTGGCGACAAACGGCTCGACCTCGACCTGAAGTGGATGGATGTCGCCGAGAGTGCCAGTCGCGCTGCCTACTGTCTTCGCGATAGTCCCGCTTAGAGGAACTTCCTGGCCACCTAGCCGGAGAGTATAGGGTATACGGTCGGGACCTCCGTCTTGCATCAGGTTACCATTGTTTTCCGACTCGAATGCTATTGAATAGGGCGATGTGCTCCACACGCGGATCGCAAAAGGATCGGATCGATTGGTCTGTCTAGAATCCAGCCGGCCCAGACGAATTTCAGCGACACTGTCGTTCCCCGTTGCTCCTACTATCCGCAAATCTACAGCATCCGGGACCGAGAAATTGAAATACAGAATCATGGTGTCGACGACCACACCGCCCTCGTCGATAAGATTCACAAGAATTTCGGTTTGCCGTACACCGCTCAGGATTCCCCAAGGCGTTGCAAAAGCAAGTCTGAAGGGCACTGCTCGCCCGTTTGAACGGCCAGCTATTCCCGGAACGAAAAGATCGCTCTTTGTCGACGGTGCACTGTTTTCGTCCGGAAGAATGTCGATTTCTTGATTACCGGAAACCAACTGGAAGCCGCTGTCCGGTCGCTGTTCCCCGCCGGTTAGGCTAGAAAAGCGCAGGCGGGCCGAGCAGGAGCCGGTTTGATCGTTGCCAACACGGATGTCGAAGTTTTCCCTTGCGACGGCGCTGTTACCGACGTCGCTGGCGTTCACGTTGACGGTCTGCGTCGCTTGGGAAAAACGTGGCGCGCATTCGGCCGCGGCGGGTGTCGCATAGAGGGCGGCGAGTGACAGCATGAAGAGAGTAGTTGTTCGCATGGTCCGTCTATTCCTCGCTGGTCGTGAGTTCGATGCGCCCAAGTTGCAACAGTGATGTGCCATCATCGGGTGTGGTGATAGTGAAACTGCGATCCGGTTCACGCAGGGTCACGACATATCGGCTGTTCGGCGCGAGCCCAATTATTGCGAAACGCCCGGCTGAATTGGTGAAGAACGGCTGGGTCGAAAACTCTTCGTCGTCCACGGCCGTTACGGTGCCGTTGGCAAGTGATGCAGGCTGGCCGTCAATCATCAGGTTCCCGCTCGCGCTTACGAAGTAGGCCGATCCAACTTCGATATTGTATCCGGCACGATAAGGGGGCGCGACGCGGACAATACCGTCTCCGATATCAACGCCTACTTCGCCGCCCGCAACGTCGAACTGAATGTCCTGCCTGTTATAGGAAGCCAGATCTCCCTGCAGTCCCGCGCCGAATGTTCCGCTTCGCGCATCGTATCGATTATCATCGAGCGACCGAGCCGACACGACATCGGTGTCGTCCAATGCAGGGTGCGGATGTACGAGGGCGAAAGAGTCGAAAATGGGGCGGCCGATGCCGAACGACCCGTCAGCAAAGGCGAGCGAACTGCCGATCTGGAGTCGTGCCCGCTGCTCGTCGGTGATATCGCCGAGTCGGCGGCCGTTGGAGGTAAACAGTGCCCGCGCTTCGAACCTGTTGCCGACATAATCGAACGCTGCATCTGCGCTAGTTTGCCCCGGGCTCTTGGTAACTCCCAGATCCCATCCGAAGCTGCCGACATAGTCGTCCGATCCGCGGGCGATATTGGCGCGCAATGTCTCAGTCCGGCTGCGGTAATCGATGGCACCGCGGGTAGAGCCTCCGAACGCCATCGTAATGCCAAGCCGCACCCCGAATCCGTCGCCG
>DLVK01000062.1:0-3157 GCA_003444235.1 Rhodospirillaceae bacterium | reverse complement strand
GGCGCCGCCGCATGATATTTAGGATGGAGGGTCCCATGGACCAAATGAGGAAAGTACGATCGACGTTTACCGCCACGCGCGGCCTGAAAATGTTGGTCGCGTTGCCGCTGGTTGCGGTATTCATGTTTCAGGCCGCACCTGCAATGGCGCGCTCCGCGCCCGATAGTTTCGCCGACTTGGTGGAGAAGTTGCTGCCGGCAGTGGTCAATATTTCAACCAGCCAAAAGGTCAGCCGGAAAGGCGGGCAAGGTTTTCCAGATTTCGATCTGCCGCCGGGCTCTCCGTTTAAGGATTTCTTCGATCAATTCAAAAAACATCGCAAGGACGCGCCCGAGCCCAGCGAAAAAGCGACATCGCTTGGATCCGGATTCATCATCGACAGCTCCGGTCTCATCGTGACCAACAATCATGTCATCGACGGTGCCGATCAAATTACCGTAGTGCTTAAGGATAAGACCCGTCTCGAAGCAAAGGTGGTCGGTAAGGACGAGAAAACCGATCTAGCCCTGTTGCGCGTTAAATCGAAAAAACAGTTGCCGGCTTTGCGCTGGGGCGATTCGCGAAAAGCGCGTGTCGGTGATTGGGTGCTGGCGATCGGCAATCCACTCGGTCTCGGTGGCTCGGTCTCGGCGGGGATTATTTCCGCCCGCGGCCGCGACATTCGCTCAGGGCCCTACGATGATTTCATCCAAACGGACGCGCCGATCAACCGCGGCAATTCCGGTGGTCCGCTTTTCGATATGCAAGGGCGCGTTATTGGTATCAACACGGCCATTCTTTCGCCGAACGGCGGCAGTATCGGCATCGGGTTTTCGATCCCGTCGCAATTGGCCAAAGGGGTCATCGCGCAGTTGCAAAAATTCGGTGTGACCAAGCGTGGTTGGCTTGGCGTTCAGATTCAGACCGTATCCAAAGACATCGCCGACAGCCTCGGTCTCGACGAAGCCTATGGTGCGTTGGTTGCGGGGGTCGTTAAGGATAGCCCCGCTGCTCGTGCCGGTTTTAAGAGTGGTGACGTTATTCTGAAATTCGATGGCAAGCGAGTTGAGGAATCCCGACGGCTTCCTCGCATGGTTGCGGAAACAGATGTCGGCAAGGATGTAAGAGTCGATGTCTGGCGAAACAAGGGAAACAAGCGTCTTTATGTAAAACTTGGCGAACTGGAAAAGGTAGACCAGGTTTCGTTGAAAGGCGGCAAGTCGCGTCCGAAAGGCAATTCACGAGACTTCGATGAACTCGGTCTTAGTCTTGCGCCGATCAGCGACAATCTCGCCAAGCGCTTCAAACTCTCCGAAGATGTCGAGGGCGTACTGGTCACCGGCGTGAAATCTGGCGGCGTCGCAGCGGACAAGGGTCTGCGGCCCGGTACGGTGATCGTCGAGGTCAATCAGGCCAAAGTGAAGACCCCTCGCGAGTTCGCTAAAGCGCTTAAGAAGGCCAAGGATGCGGATCAGAAGTCTGTGTTGCTTTTAATCAACGAAGGCGGCGAGGTTCGCTTTATCGGTCTTAAGCTCGGTAAAAGCTGAGGGCGAACTCGACACCAAACTATCTGACCTAAATTTTAGAGCGGCGCCTTTATTTGGGCGCCGCTCTTTTTTTGCCAATTGCCAGCTGTCTAGAAATCCCCGCCCCGTTCGGCATAATGAGAATCAATGAATTCGCAGGAATTCCGGGGGAGAGTATGACGGCTCAGGCGAACAAAGCCTCGACACGTCTCAAAAAGCTAATTCATCGCAAGGACAAGGTGCTGGTGGTGCTGCATCCGCCGTCGGCTGCCCATGCGCGGGTGATGGAGGCGGCAGGCTGCGAATGTGGCTTCGTCGGTACCGGCGGCGTTGTTGGCGCTTACACAGGCATGGACGATGTGGGCCAGGCGGGCATGATGGAGTGCATCCAGATCGCCGGCTGGATCGCCGACAGTGTCGAGTTTCCGGTCATTATTGATGGTGACACCGGTCACGGCGGCATTATGGCGGTGCGGAGGTTGGTGAAGGAGAGCATCAAGGCCGGCATTGCCGGAATTCGTATCGACGATCAGCCGATCGAAGGCAAACGTAAGACCCAGAGCGATGGCGTCGAGGTGGTGCCGCTCGAACAGGCGATTGCGCGTTATCGGGCCGCCGTCGATATGAAAAACGAACTCGACCCCGATTTTGTCATCCAGGCGCAATGTTATGCGCGCGATGCCGCCAATAGCGATCTCGACGATTGCATCAAGCGTCTGCAGGCGTACGAGCAAGAGGCGGGTGTCGATTGGGTTCAGCTTGAATCGCCGCATTCGAAAGACGAGATCGCGCAAGCGCGCAAGGCGGTGAAGGGGCCACTCTCCTTTATGAAAGGCAAGCTCGACCGGTTTTTGACGCTGGAAGAGCATTTGGAGCTCGGTTGCAATATTGCCTGGTTCCCCGGATTTACCCATCACGTTACCTGGGCGGCGCTGTTCGATTTCATGCAGGATTTTAACGAGCGCGGCATGACCGCTTGGGAAGATTTTCAGGCTGAACGCAAGGACAAACCATACCCGATCCCCAAGGTGGGGCCAGAGGGAGAGGGTCAGGCGAAACAAATGGAGCTGGAAAGAAAATATTTCAGCGAGGAGATGCTTACGAAATACGACGACTAATGAGGCGAAGTCAGGAGGGAGAAATGGCACGCAAAGGATTTAAAATTTTCGATACGGATACCCATGTGGGACCTTACGTAAACGTACTCGAACCATATATGAGTGCGCGCGATAAGCAGGTGCTCGAAGAGGATTGGGCCGAGTTCAAGGGCAAGGGCGCCCGAACCGACAATACGTCCTACACTCGGGGGGCTCGCAAATACCTTCGGCGTCTGGGGGAGGCCGAAGCCGATACTTCGAAAAAAGGCTACATGGCCGGATTTATCGGCGCACAAAAGAAAAAGCCATCGTCGCTGGTGGACAATGATTCATCCGAACGTATCAAGGATATGGACCTGGAAGGGGCAGATGTGAATTTAACCCTGCCGTCCGGCTGGTTCGGCACCTTCATTGGCCATGATGATGTGGAACTCGAGACAGGGATGCTGTCTGCCTACCATCAATGGATGGAAGACTATTGTTCGCCCTATCCGGACCGGATCGGCGGCGTCATTCTCTGCACCGGTCGAGATGTCGAGTTCAGTGTTAGCGAAA
>DLVK01000214.1:6033-6357 GCA_003444235.1 Rhodospirillaceae bacterium | reverse complement strand
AAGACCTCCGAACTCCCGCGCCAGCGCAGTTAACGCGCCATCCATGCGCCGTTGAATGTCATCAATATCGAAATCGTCATCATCAGCCATGGGATTACCTCGCTTCCGAAATCACCGTAAATCGACCTTCGCCCTTTATAACATCAGCGAAGCCGCCTTTCTCGTTAATCGAGAAGACAATTATCGGTATTTCGTTTTCCCGTGCCAATGAAATTGCAGCCGCGTCCATGACTTTGAGGTCCCGCGAAAGCACATCCATATAAGTGAGCTGATCAAAACGTTCCGCGCTTGGGTCGGCAATTGGATCTGCAGAATATACGCCAT
>DLVK01000214.1:801-5733 GCA_003444235.1 Rhodospirillaceae bacterium | reverse complement strand
TTGGATCTGCAGAATATACGCCATCTACTTTGGTAGCTTTTAAAAGTGCATCGCATTCCATTTCTGATGCTCTGAGCGCCGCCGCGGTGTCGGTGGTGAAGTATGGATTTCCGGTGCCAGCGGCAAATATGACCACCCTGCCCTTTTCCATATGCCGCACGGCGCGGCGACGAATATAGGTCTCGCACACCGCATTCATCGGGATTGCCGATTGGACTCGCGTGTCGACGCCGAGAGTTTCCAACGCGCTTTGAACAGCCAGGGCATTCATAACGGTTGCCAGCATTCCCATATAATCTGCTGACGCACGCTCCATACCGTCCGCTGCGACCGATACTCCACGAAAGATGTTGCCGCCGCCGATTACGAGGCAGACTTCGACACCAAAGTCATTGACTGATTTGATCTCGCCGGCGACCTGGGCGACCATATCCGGATCGAGGCCAAAATCCCGGTCGGCCATCAAGGCTTCTCCGGAGATCTTCAGCAAAACGCGGTTGAAAGTGGATTTCTTATCGGCCATCTGCTCAACCGCTCCTGTTTGCGCATTGGGGTTTAAGGAAAGAGTTAGGTTCCGGCTGTTGCGGCCACTTCGGCAGCAAAATCACTTTCCTCTTTTTCAATCCCCTCGCCAAGACCATAGCGAATAAAGCCCGCAACTTTAACTTCACCGCCGATGTCGCCGGCTGCATTTTTCAAGACCTTGGAAATTTTTGTCTCGTTATCGATAACGAAAGTCTGTTCCATTAGACAGACTTCCTCGTAATATTTGCGCATCCGGCCATCGACCATTTTCTCGATGATTTCGGGAGGCTTCCCGGAATCTGCGGCTTGTTCGCGCAGAACTTTCCGTTCGCGTTCTTGGTCCTCTTCAGAGACATCTTCTTTGGCAACCCATTCAGGCCTAGCCGCAGCGATATGCATTGCGAGCTGTTTTCCAAGCTCCGCAAGTTTTTCCGCGTTGCCGTCAGATTCGAGTGCCAGCAAAACTCCAATTTTGCCAAGACCCTCGGCCAAGGCACTGTGTACGTAGCTGGCGACGAGCCCGCTTCCGACGCTCACTTTGTCGGCGCGCCTGATCGACAAATTTTCGCCAATTGTTGCGATTTGCTGGGTTATTTCATCTTCGACGGACCGTCCCGTGCCTGGGTAATCGGTACCATTGATCGCCGCCAGGTCGCCCTCATTTTCAAGGGCAATGGTTGTGAGAGTGCTGACGAGTTTTTGGAAGTCTTCGTTACGCGATACAAAGTCGGTTTCCGAATTGACTTCGATAACCGCGCCGGTCGTTCCATCCGCAACAACGCCCACAAGTCCCTCCGAGGCCACCCGGCCGGCCTTTTTGGCTGCCGCAGCCAAACCTTTGGTACGAAGCCAATCGACGGCTTCCTCCACATTTCCGTCGGTTTCGGTCAGCGCCTTTTTACAGTCCATCATACCGGCGCCGGTCTTATCTCTTAGCTCCTTGACGAGCCCCGCGCTAATTGCCGCCATCATACTTCCTTCGTTGCTGGGCGGTTAAAACCGCCATTTATCGAGTTGAATTAGATTTATTTCGCCTTCTCGGCATCCTCGGCTGGGCTTTCCCCTGATGGAGAGTCCTCGGTTGAGGCCTCTTCCTCAGGCGCAGTTTCCGCCGCTGCCGGCGCTTCTTCGGCTGGTGCGTCCTCAGCTTTTGTTTCCTGAGCTTGCGCCTCATCCGCACTTGCTTCGACCGCAGCCGCAGGTTTGGCCGCAGGCTTTTTCTCGACGGTGACGGTCGTTTCTTCTCCCGCGTCAAGATTTTCCGCGGGAGCTTCGTCGCCCTCGCCTGGATCACCCTCGGCACCCATTAGTCCCGCTTGCAATCCGTCCAGGACCGCATCGGCAAAGAGGTTGCAGTATAGCGATATTGCCCGCATTGCATCGTCGTTCCCCGGGACCGGCATGGAGATTCCTTCCGGGTCCGAGTTGCTATCTAGAATGCCGATTGTGGGAATCGATAATTTGCGGGCTTCCTGGACGGCGATCGATTCCTTGTTCGTATCGACAATTACGACGATATCAGGAAGCCCCGCCATTTCCTTGATCCCGCCCAAGGCACGATCGAGCTTGTTACGTTCGCGTTCCAGGCCCAGCAGCTCTTTCTTGGTCAAGCCGACATTTTCTTCCTTGAGCAAGTCTTCGAGCTGTTTTAGCCGTTTGATCGAATTGGAAATGGTCTTCCAATTGGTCAACATTCCACCCAGCCAGCGGTGATTGACATAGTTTTGGGCGCACCGCATCGCGGCTTCTTTGACAATATCCGTCGCTTGACGTTTGGTGCCCACAAACAGCACTCGACCGCGGTTTTGGGCGACTTCGCGCACCGCCTCGAGAGCCCGGTGGAGCATTGGAACGGTCTGTTCTAAATCGATGATATGTATGCCGTTGCGTTCGCCAAAAATATAAGGCGCCATACGCGGGTTCCAACGGCGGGCGGGGTGTCCGAAATGTACGCCTGCCTCTAACAGCTGGCGCATAGTAAAGCTTGGCATCGCCATGATACGGTTTCCTTCTCCGGTTCTAGCCTCCGTGGTCTGTCACCGACATCTGTCGGCACCGGATCGACCTTCGCTCACCGAAGGCCGGTCTAACCACGTGCGTGATGGCGCGCGATATACCGCCTAAATGACGGTTTCGCAAGGGGAAAATCAGATTTGTTTACTAAATATCGCGGACGTCCACGACACCGGATATCGACTTTACCGCCGCGCGGAATTGCGGCGTGATCCGATAACGCTCTTCAAGGTCGATTTCCACGTCCTGGTCGGGCAAATCAAGCATCAACGAGACACGGCCACTGCCCTTGACGCCGTGCTCTTTTATTACCGAACTCAACGTTGTTACCGGTTTTTCGTCTCGCAAGAAAATTTGCAATCCAGCCGCAGCGCGTGAAGCCGCTTCTTCCAAGGCTTCGATCCGTGTCGCCGTCACGCGGAAATCGTCGCCATTCGGTTGCACGGTGGCATGAACCAGCAAGGGGGCGCCCCCTTCAAGCAAGTCGCTGCAGCCGGATAGCAGCTCGGAAAATACGGTGATTTCGTACACGCCGCTCATATCGGACATCTGAACGAAGGCGAGTTTGCCGCGCTTGCCGTTGATTACCCGTTTAGCGGCCACGATACCCGCGAGTTTGACAATAGTGTCACGTACATCGCCCGCGGCAACTTGTTTCCAGCTAGAAATTTTCATCCGTTCGAATGAATTTTTGTAAGCCTCCAGTGGGTGCGCGGAAAGGTAGAAACCAACCGAGGTAAATTCTTCCTGTAAGCGTTCCTGACTTCCCCAGTCGGAGATATCCGGTAACGGCGGCAATGCTTCCTGGCCGAGAGCGTCGCCAAACAAATTGGCCTGATTGCTTTCGCGCTCCGATTGGGCGAGGCCTGCATGACGCAACAGCAATTCTACTGCCAGAAAAACTTGCTGACGGTTGGGATTGAGACCGTCAAAGGCGCCGGCACGGGCGAGATTTTCCATTTGGCGTTTGTTGACGACCTGGGTGTCGAGCCGGTCGGAAAAATCGAAAATGCTTTCAAAGAGCCCGTTTTCTTCCCGCTCTTTGACCAACATACGCATCGCTTCTGCACCGACGTTTTTCAGCGCCCCGAGAGCGTAACGGACCGCGAGGGTCCCGTCTTCTTTGGTCTGGACCGTAAAGTTGGCGCCGGAAGCATTAACGTCTGGCGGTAGCAGGTCGATCTCGAGCCGGTCCAGTTCGACACGGAACGCATTTAATTTGTCCGTATTGCCCATATCGAGCGACATGGATGCGGCCATAAACTCAACTGGGTAATTGGCTTTCAAAAATCCGGTCTGATAGGCGACCAAGGCATAAGCGGCGGCGTGGGATTTGTTGAAACCGTATCCCGCAAACTTATTAACCTGCTCGAAAATATGCCCGGCAAGCCCTTGATCGACGTCATTTTCGAGAGCGCCCTCAATGAAAGCTTTTCGTTGGGCATCCATCTCCGCTTGAATTTTCTTGCCCATTGCACGGCGCAACAGGTCGGCGCCGCCCAGCGTGTAGCCTGACAGCTCCTGGGCAATCTGCATGACCTGTTCCTGATAGATCATGATGCCGTGCGTCTCTTTTAAAATGTCCTCGATCAGCGGATGCATATAGTCCGGCTTTTCCTCGCCGTGTTTCCGCGCGATATAACTTGGAATGTTGTCCATTGGCCCGGGACGATAAAGCGAAACCAGGGCGATGATATCTTCGAAGCGGTCCGGGCCGAGTTTCCGGATCACATCGCGCATTCCGCTCGATTCCAGCTGGAAGACCCCGGTCGTTTCACCACGACAAAACATTTCATAGGTTGGCGTATCTTCGAGGGGAACCGTTTCTACTTCTATCTCGATCTTCCTGTTCTGCAGCAGAGCCTGGGCTTCAGACAAAACTGTCAGCGTTTTAAGGCCGAGGAAGTCGAACTTCACCAAGCCCGCCATTTCGACATATTTCATGTTGAACTGAGTTACCGGCATATCGGAGCGCGGGTCGCGATAGAGCGGCACTAATTCATCAAGCGGGCGGTCACCGATCACGACACCTGCAGCATGGGTCGAGGCGTGCCGGAAAAGCCCCTCCAACTTCCGTGCCACGTCGAAGAGTTGCGCGACTCCCTCTTCCTGCTCGATCATGTTTTGCAGTGCAGGCTCGCTTTCGATCGCCTTTTCGAGGCCGATAGGTTTGGCGGGGTTGTAAGGAACGAGTTTGCAAATCCGGTCTACTTGCCCATAAGACATACCGAGCACACGGCCGACGTCGCGGAGAGCGGCCCGCGCTTCCAATTTTCCAAATGTGATAATTTGAGCAACCCGGCCTCGGCCATAGACTTGCTGGACATACTCGATCACTTCATCGCGGCGATTTTTGCAAAAGTCGATGTCGAAATCCGGCATCGAAATCCGCTC
>DLVK01000214.1:0-493 GCA_003444235.1 Rhodospirillaceae bacterium | reverse complement strand
GAAATCCGGCATCGAAATCCGCTCGGGATTGAGAAAACGCTCGAACAGCAGACCCCATCGCAACGGATCGAGATCTGTAATTGTCAGGGACCAAGCAACGACGGACCCCGCGCCAGACCCGCGACCGGGCCCGACCGGTATTCCTTGATCCTTGGCCCATTGAATAAAGTCCGCGACGATGAGGAAATAACCGGCATAGCCCATATCCTCGATCGTCTTGAGTTCGAACTCCAACCTTTCGCGATATTCCTCCGGCGCGTGTTCGGGGCCAATCTTTTCAAGTCGCTTGTCGAGACCCTTGCTTGCCATCTCGCGGAGCGCTTCCATTTCCGTGCGGCCTTCCAATTGCGGGTACGCCGGTAAGATCGGATCACGCGTTTGCGGCACGAAGGCACACCGTTGGGCGACGACAATTGTATTCTCGATTGCCTCTGGTATGTCGGCGAAAAGCGCTTTCATCTCCGCAGCGGACTTGAAATAGTGCTCCGGGGTT
>DLVK01000119.1:0-6119 GCA_003444235.1 Rhodospirillaceae bacterium | reverse complement strand
GCGGCGCTGGCGGCATGATTAAGATCGTCTTGGGGCAATACGGTGTAGACGCGCATCGGTTTCTCCTTTGCCTATAAGATCGTTGTGCGACCGGTCTCTTGCTTCGTGAGCCTATAGGCTATCGCAGGCGGGGCATCAATCCCATCGAACAACAGCGCATCTGGTCATAGGATGCAAAGCTGTGATAATTTGGCTTAAATTTCGAGGCACAACTCAGTTCTAAGAGGGAGAACGCTATGGCAGCTGTAGCCGCAGCCCATCCAGATGATGTGGCGAGTGTCCGCGATCAAGTATCCGAAGAGGAGTGGCAAACGCGTGTCGATCTTGCCGCCTGTTATCGGTTGGTCGATTTTTACGAAATGTCCGATTTGTTGGGGACGCATATTTCGGCGCGTGTCCCGGGCGAGGAAAACACGTTTTTGCTTAATCCCTACGGGCTGTATTTCGACGAGATAACAGCGTCCAGCCTAATCAAGGTCGACTTCGACGGTAATATCCTCACCGACACACCGTTTGATCTCAATCAAGCCGGATTTACGATCCATAGCGCGGTAATGATGGGCCGGGAAGACATCAATTGCTCACTGCATACCCACACCCGTGCGGGTATGGCGGTTTCGGCTCTGAAATGCGGATTGTTGCCCATGTCGCAACACTCGGCGCGGTTCATCGATAATATCGGCTATCACGATTACGAGGGTGTCGCGCACGATCATGACGAACGTACCCGTCTACAGCGCGACCTCGGCGATCACTTGGCTTTGATTTTGCGCAATCATGGATTGCTCACCTGTGGCTACAATATCGGTCACGCGTTCTGGCTGATCTACAAGCTCGAGCGGGCCTGTCAGGCGCAGATCGACGCAATGGCAGCAGGTACCAAGGTGATCGAAATCGACACTGGCGTGCAGGAAAGCACCAAGGAACTGTTCGCTAAACGCAAGAGTGCCGGCGGCGATCTCGGCTGGCCCGGCCATCTTCGCCGGCGCGACCGGATCGACCCCAGCTGGAAAGAATAGTGAGAGTGGAGAAATATTGAGATGTCCCTGAAAGACAAAGTATCCCCTGAAGAATGGCAAACGCGTGTTGATCTCGCCGCCGCCTATCGACTTTGCGACTATTACGACATGACCGATCTGACCGGCACGCATTTGTCGGCCCGAGTGCCCGGAGAACCGGATCATTTCCTACTCAATCCATATGGACTGTATTTCGAGGAAGTAACCGCCACGAGCCTGATCAAGCTTACGCTCGATGGCGATATCGTCGAGGATCATCTCGATCTTGGCGTCAACGCCGCTGGATACACGATCCACAGTGCGGTCTTGGATGGCCGCGATGACGTACATTCCGTGATGCATACCCATACCCGCGCAGGCATCGCGGTTTCTTCGATGGAATGCGGGCTACTGCCGCTTTCACAGCATTCGATGCATTTCTACAAGGCCGTGTCGTATCACGACTATGAAGGCGTTGCGGTGAATCTCGATGAGCGTGAAATGTTGCAGCGTGATTTGGGATCCGAGAATATGTCGATGATGCTCAAAAACCATGGTCTTCTGACCTGCGGCGTCAACGTCTCGTCGGCCTTCCACACGTTGATGCGGCTCGAGAAGTCCTGTCAGGCGCAAGTTGATGCGATGTCGACTGGCGGTGAACTGCATTTGGTGCCCGAGACCGTGTCCGAGCATACAAACAAGCAGTTCAAAAACCGCGGTACCGAGCTCAGTGATCGTGGTTGGCCGGGACATCTTCGTCGGTTGGACAAGATGGATCCGTCCTACGCGCATTGATCGCCGGCTCGGATTTTAGGTTCGCTAAACGCCTAAATTATTAGTACAAAACGTACTTTTTGCTGGTGAGACAACACCGGGACTGTGGCAATTTGCCTGACAGCAATTGCTTGCGGCGGTTGTAAATTGTTATCTAAAGTATCGTACAACTTTTAATGTAGGCCCGTTTATATGGGTAGTATCCCGCTGATAGACCGCAAGCCCCGCGGTCGATTGATTTGGATTTTTCTCGCGCTGAGCGCAATCGCGTTTCTCGGCGTATTCGGCGGTATGGCGCTCATTTTTAAGGTCTCGACGGAAACCGAGATCGTCAATTCGGTGGAACATTCGAGCGTCGTTCTCGCGCGCTCGATTTCCAATCATCTTTGGCCGACTCATCGTGGTTTCGTCAAAAGAGTGCCTAGTCTCAATCCGGAAACTCTGCAGGGGCGACCTGAAATCGATCAGATTACTCGCGATTTGAGGAGGTTGATTGAAGGATTGCCGGTGCTCAAGGTGAAAATTTACAATTTGGACGGGGTAACGATCTATTCCACGGAACGCCGCCAAATCGGTGAGATAAAGAGCAGCAATATCGGTTTTGTCACCGCCGCGGTTAGTGGAAAACCGGCCAGCAAATATTCGGTACGCGATAAATTTAGCGCCTTTTCCGGGGAGAAGTTCGACGTTGCCGTTGTGGAAACTTATGCCCCGGTGCGCAGTCCGAGCGGGGACATTGTCGCGGTTATCGAACTCTATACGGATGTGACCACTGTTGCCGGGCGTTTGGAATCGACCACGCAGGCGATTTTGTTTGCCAGTATAGGGGTTTTTCTAATCGGCTTTGGAGGGTTCTTGCTGCTGGTCTGGCGGGCGAACCGGGTGATCGAGGAGCAGCGCCAGGAATTGGTCGATGCGCGGGAGGATTTGATCGAGAAAAACCGTCGGCTGGCATTCGTCAACGATGCCCAGTCCGATTTCTTTGCTCGGGTCAGCCATGACTTGCGCACGCCGATGAATGCGATTCTAGGGTTCTCGCAGATACTGAAATCCGAACAGTTCGGACCGCTCTCGAATCAACGATACAAGGATTATGCCGACTATATTTTCGAAAGTGGCGAAACACTTTTGGGATTGGTCGAGGACATGCTCGACATTTCTCAAATCGAATCCGGCCGCTATCCGGTGCAGATCGACCGGCTCAATCTAGTCAGCCTGTTGGATGAGGTCCACAAAGCGTTGGATGCGGAATGGGAGGCCCGTGGGCTGCGGTTTACCATTTCCGGCGAACCATCGATCCCGATGATTATGGCGGATACGCGCGCGCCGCGGCATATCCTCCACAACGTGCTTAGCAACGCGATTAAATTTTCGAGCCCCGAAGAACTAATTGAGGTCAATCTCGCACGAAATGCGGAGTCCGGTGGCGTAATTCTCTCGATTTCCGATCAAGGCCCCGGTGTCGATGAGGAAGAGGCAGAGCAAATGTTCGATCCCTACTATCAGCGCGGTAGTGCCTATGAGGTGTCCAAAGATGGCGAGTACGGTCTCACGCTTTCGGTCGCAAAGGCGCTCATCGAGATGCAGGGTGGGCGGATGCGTGTCGACAGGGTCGATCCGTCCGCCACAGTCATCGAGCTTGAATTTCCTTCTGCCGACGACACGATAGTTCATTAAAATTTAGACCGGTCGACTCCTGCATTCCCGTCAGCGCCAGGCTTGGGTACAATCGCCCCCCAACCAGGAGGAAGCGATGGCCAGCGAAAGCCAATCAGATAAAAAGCGCGTCACCGCAGCATTACTAATCATCGGCGATGAAATTTTGTCCGGCCAAACCCATGACAAGAATTTGCCTTACATTGCCGAGAGTTTGAACGGAGCCGGCGTGCAGCTCGCCGAGGTGCGGGTCGTACCCGATATCAAGCAAGAAATTATCGATGCGGTGAATGCGCTCCGCAGTCGATACGATTATCTCTTTACGACCGGCGGTATCGGTCCAACCCATGACGACATCACCGCCGAGTCCGTCTCCGAAGCGGTTGGACGTAAGCTCATTCAACACCCCGAGGCACGGCGACGGCTGGAGGAGCATTTCAAGTACAACGGCACCGAGGTCAACGAGGCGCGGCTCCGCATGGCAAATACGCCCGAAGGTGCGGACCTGATCGATAATCCGATTTCGACTGCGCCCGGTTTCAAGATCGAAAACGTCCACGTGATGGCGGGCGTGCCGCGCATAATGCAGGCGATGATGGACAACGTCACCGCCACTCTGGAAGGCGGCGCAACCAAGTTGACCCGAAGCGTGCTCTGCAATCTCGGAGAAGGTACGATCGCCGGAGGATTGAAGGCCATCCAGGGGGATCATCCGGATATCGATATCGGTTCCTATCCTCATTATGCGCGTGGTGAATATCGGCTGTCGCTAGTGCTACGCGGGTTCGACGATGACGAGCTTCAAATCGTGCAGGACGCGGTTTTCGACATGATAACCGGGCTCGGCGGCGACCCTATTCGAGGCGAGGATTTGGATGCCAAGTGACGATGCCAAACGACGCCGGGTCCTACTCGTCACTTTCGACGCGCTACGCCCGGATATCGTAGATCCCGACTTAATGCCCAATCTTTGCCGCTTTGCGGCGGGTGCGGCGCGATGGCCCAAGGCGCATTCGACCTTTCCGACCGAAACCCGGGTCAACCAGACCGCGCTCATCACCGGATGTTACCCGGAACGCCACGGTATCGTCGGCAATCGATTTCAGGATGCGGTGGCCTCACCCGGAAAGCTCTTCAACACGGGTGACGAGAC
Organism: Rhodospirillaceae bacterium; assembly: GCA_003444235.1. Classification (GTDB taxonomy): domain Bacteria; phylum Pseudomonadota; class Alphaproteobacteria; order UBA8366; family UBA8366; genus UBA8366. The sequence goes on along the minus strand of DLVK01000119.1, from coordinate 1,538 downwards.
CCAGCTGGCGGAAGGCGATCGCCGGCTCGGCGGAAAATTGGTCGATGTACCGGTTCTCGGCGAACTGCTGGACGCGCAGGGCCTGAGCTACGCCGTCATCAGCGCCGGCACACCCGGCGGCACTCGCATGCTCAACCACAAAGCGGAAAGCCTCGGCGGGTTCCGGCTTTCGCTCCACCGGCCCGATGCGACACAACCGGAGGGCGCGATCGACAGGGTGATCGAGCGCTGCGGCGCGATACCCCAGCATGCTGTTCCCTCGCTCGACTGGCTGCGTTATGCCACGGATGTCTATCTCAACTACATCGAGCCGGAAATTGCACCGGATGTAATGGTGCTTTGGTATTGCGAACCGGATAACAGCTACCACCATATTGGGCTTGGGACACCGGAGAACCTGGAGGCGCTCCGTGAAGTCGACCGCCAGTTCGGCCGCATCCTCGCGCGGGAAGCAGAGAAACCGGAAGCGGAACGGCTGCATATTGTCACCCTGTCTGACCACGGCATGGTGACGCTGCTCGGCCAAAAGCTCAACTTGGCCGATAAATTCCGTAAAGGAGGATTCAGCGTCGGCGAGACCACACAAGACGGGGCCGATGTCGCTCTTGCGCTCGCGAGCGCCGGCGGAATCTATGTGCGGGATTCCGATAAAGACCTCATCGCCCGTGTCGTCGCATGGCTGCAGGAACAAGAATGGTGCGGCCCGTTGTTCACGCGTGGGACGGACGGGACCCTCAACCGCTCTCACATCTTCAGCGATCACCGCCGAGCGGCGGATATCGGAATCGTTTTGTGTGCCGACGACGGAGAGAACCGCTACGGGCTCGCTGGCGGCACTGTTCATGATTGCGGCTACCCGGAAGGCGGCGGCATGCATGGCGGATTGCACGAACGTGAGGTGCGCACCTGGCTCGCCATTCGCGGCGTGCGCGTGCGGGCGAACTATACGTCTCCCGTGACAGCCGGAATCGTCGACGTGCTGCCCACCGTCCTGCATTTCCTCGACATCGACATCCCGGAGCACATCCAAGGACGCCTCCTCAGAGAAGGTCTTCAAGCCTTTGCAGATGATGCGCTGCCGGAGACGACGGAAGAACTCCACACCGCCGAAGGGGCCGACGGATTCCGTGCGTTCATAGCCCTCGACCGGGTCGGCGACCGTCGCTATCTGCGACGGGCCTGGTCGGAGCGGGCATGAACCGTCATTCGCCGATGGCCGCGTACAGCACCAGGATAACCGCGATGATGGCAGCGACGATCGGCACCAGCCCGCGACGATGCTCCTGACGCCGGAGATGCCATATCCACAGCACCACCGCGCCGGCTGCGATCAATGCAAAATAACTCCAGCGTCGATCCACCAAACATAAACCCCCGTTCAACGCATGCGCAGTATAACGTACCGGATTTACCATGCGAATTGCGCTATTCTCTCGCGGAGCCAACACCCGAACCGGGTTGTCGCCCCGCCATCCCATGGTTAGTGTGCGAGCTGGGCCCACTTGGCGGAATTGGTAGACGCAAGGGACTTAAAATCC
>DLVK01000508.1:4816-5220 GCA_003444235.1 Rhodospirillaceae bacterium | reverse complement strand
GCGTGTATTGGGTTACGTCGTGGCCCTTTTCGACCGAAATCTTTTTGATCGCATTGGCCATGTTATCGACGGCGATTTTGAGAAAACCTTCGGCAACGTCCGTCGCCGCACGTTCATCGCCGGTTTCGGTCTTGATCGCTTGAGCGAGGTCGTCGAATTTCTGTTCGACCACGGCCAGGTCGAGCGGCTGATCCTGTTCGGGTCCGAAAACGCTCGGGAAGAAGTCCGCCTGCAGTTTGCCAAGCATGAGATTGCAGTCGGTAACCGTAAGCGGTCCGCCCTTTCGGTAGCACGCAGGACCCGGGTCGGCGCCCGCCGAGGCCGGACCGACACGATATCGGCCGCCATCGAAATGACAGATCGATCCGCCGCCGGCGGCGACGGTGTGGATCTGCATCATCGGG
>DLVK01000508.1:0-4511 GCA_003444235.1 Rhodospirillaceae bacterium | reverse complement strand
GGTGTGGATCTGCATCATCGGGGCCCGCATGCGCACGCCAGCGACGAGGGTCTCGAAGGCGCGTTCGTATTCGCCGGCATAGTGCGCAACGTCGGTCGAGGTGCCGCCCATATCGAAGCTAATTATCTTGTCGAAGCCGGACTCCTCGGCGGTCCGCACCACGCCGACGATGCCGCCGGCGGGGCCCGACAGGATCGCGTCCTTTCCTTGGAACCGGTGCGCATCGGTGAGCCCGCCATGGGACTGCATGAAACGAAGCGGAACATCGCCGAGATCGCCCGCGACCCGCTCCACATACCGCCGAAGGATCGGCGACAGATAGGCATCGACCACCGTGGTATCGCCGCGACCGACCAGTTTCATCAACGGGCTTGTCCCGTGGCTGGTGGAAATTTGCGTAAAGCCGATCTCTGCCGCTATCTCGGCAACTCGACGCTCATGATCGGAATACCGGTAACCGTGCATAAACAGAATCGCGACCGCGCGGATGCCGTCGCCATACGCCGCCTGTAGCCCTGCCTGCGCTCCACCTTCGTCCAGCGGTGTAAGCACCCGACCATCGGCCGACACGCGTTCGACGACTTCCGTCACCTGTTCGTAGAGCATTTCCGGCAGTACTATTTGGCGGTCGAAAAGCCGGGGTCGTGCCTGATACCCGATGCGGAGCGCGTCCCGAAACCCGTCGGTCACCATCAACAGCGTGCGCTCACCCTTACGTTCCAGAAGCGCGTTCGTGGCAACCGTGGTTCCCATGCGCACATCGTCGATGATATCCGCCGGCAAGGAGTCCGCCTGTGTCAGCCCCAACGCGCGGCGAATGCCTTCGGTAGCGGCATCCTCATAGAAGCCCGGATTGTCCGATAGTAATTTTTCGGTTGCGAGTGTCCCGTCCGGCCGGCGTGCTACGACATCGGTAAACGTGCCGCCGCGGTCGATCCAAAAATGCCATCCACCGGCTTCAGCCATTATCCGTTTTCTCGAGTATCTCCATCAGAGGACCGAGGTGACTTTCATATTTCTCCCACCGCCGCACCGCATCCTTATAGATCGGCTGACGTACCCCTTCGGGGTTGGTCAAAACCGGGCGTTCGGTTTCGTGGAAGGCGAGGCAGGAGTCTTCCCAATCGAGACCGCAGGCGGCGATTACACGCCGGGTTTCGCTTTCCGGATCGGCGATGAGGTCTTCGTACACAACATCGACAATTCGGTCCGGGAACACCGCGCGCCAATGATCTATCAGCCGTTCATAGAGCTTGTAGAACCGGCCTAGCTCCTCGAGGTCGTAACTGTAGGGATGGCGATGGGAGAACAGACGCTTGTAGCACGACAAACAAACATCGAGCGGATCGCGCACACAATGGATGATCTTTGCCCTCGGCAAAGCCGATGCGATCGGGCCCAAAAACAGAAAATTGGTCGGCATCTTGTCGACCACGTGGGCCGTGCCTGCGGGCGCCAATTCCGATAGAGCTGAAACGTAGGCCTGCCCGAGGTCTGAAAGCGTCGCGGCTTCCAATTCCGCCAACGCTTCCAAATCGGCCACGTTTTCACCGAGAAGAGCCTCGAAAACATCCAATTCGCCGGCACCATGGACCGCCGAATGGCTGGCGAGAATTTGTTCGATCAGCGTCGTCGCGGAACGCGGCATTCCGAGTACGAAAATCGGCATCGCATCGTCGCAACCGGCTCCTTTGTCGCGAAACCGCGCTACCGCCGCCGCGTCAAAGCCACCGATCATTGCCGTCGCCAGGGCCTCGTCGTCATCGGGATCGTATTCGAGTCCGGCTCGATAAAGTTGATTTGCAGCGGAAAATCGGCTGAAAGCCTCATCATATTTGCCAAGATCTTCGTAAACCTTGCCGAGGGCGAATCCCAGCTGCGCTTGCTCTTCTTCGGTAATTTCCGGTCGATCTACCTGCTCTCCAAGCGCGGTCGCGTCCTCATCGAAGGAATCGAACCGTTTGATCTCTGCCAAATTACAATGCGCGATTACTAATTGGGGGTCTGACGCCAATGCCGCCCGGAATGACTCCTCAGCCTCGCCCCGATGCCCAAGTGCCGATTGCAGCGTACCCAGCCCGTTCAGGGCAACGGCGTTTGACGCATCGATTTGCAATGCATTACCATATGCGCGCATTGCGTTATCCATATCGGCCGCCTCTGCCAACAAAGTCCCGATATCGCAGTAAGCCTCCAAGTAGTCGGGCGAAACGGTCAAGGCTGCGTGTAATTTTTCGATCGCGCCGGCTCGATCACCGAGCGCTTGCAAAGCGCGTGCGTGCCAGAACATTGCTTCAGAATCCCCCGGCGCTAACCGGGTCGCCTCCGCATACGACGCATCTGCCTCAGCCGGCTGTTTTAACGCAAAAGCCGCGCGGCCACGCCCATAATGAGCATCCGCGCAGGCGGCATCCTGGGCCAGGACATTGTCGAATTCTGGCAATGCGTCAGCAGCGCGCCCTGCTTCCAGCAACATAAAAGCAAGATTCACCCGGTCGTCGAGCGATTCCGGCGCCAAATCCACGATCTCTTGTGCCACCTTTGCAGCGGCGTCCATACGGCCCGCGCGCTGGTAGGCAACCGCCATCGGACGCAATATCTCCAGCGGTGCGGGCGCGCCTTTGAGGGCGGTTCTCAGGCGTTCGAAACAATCCGCGGCTTCCTCTGCCCTGTTTCGCTCCAGAAGGATGACCGCACTTAGATGAAGCACGTCGGGATGATCGGAGTCGAGCCCCCCTAGCGGCGCCAATCCTTGCTCGGCGCCGTCCAGGTCACCCGCCTGAAAATGCTCGACCGCTTTCGTAAATTGTTGCGCTTCGTCCATTGTGCTCGGCAAAGAGGTTGTTAGGTAAATCATGTGATTAAATGGTATGGCTGGATTTGGCCAGCGCTATGGCGAATTTGCCGCAGCGCAGACAAACGATGACAGAGGCGTAGCGCAAACGGCGGCAGACATGAGTATTTGGGGCAAAATAATCGGAGGCGGACTGGGCTTCGCTCTCGGTGGGCCGCTGGGCGCCATAATCGGCACCGCAGCCGGCCACGCTTTCGACAAAAAACAGGACGGCGGCGGCCCGATGGACCGGTCGGCCAAGTCTGCAGCCTTTACTGTCGCCGTCGTCGTGCTAGGCGCAAAAATGGCCAAGGCAGACGGCGTCGTGACGAAAGACGAAATCCGCGCGTTCAAGGACGTTTTCGAGATTCCCGCCGATGAAACCAAGCAAGTCGGCCAAATGTTCAACCATGCGCGTCAGGAAAGCGCCGGGTTCGAACCCTATGCCCAACAAATCGCCGATATGTTTCAAGGCAATCCCGGCGTATTGGAGGAACTGCTCCATTGCCTAAGCACGATTGCGCACGCGGATGGCGCGCTCCATAAAAACGAAGTCGCCTATCTTAAGAAAGTGGCCGATACATTCGGCATCGACGACCGCACATTCGAACGCATTACCGCAATCGACACCGGCCATGGCGGCGGCGACCCTTATCAAATTCTCGGCCTCGACCGTAGTGTCGATGATGACGAATTGAAATCCGCATATCGAGCCTTGGTGCGCGAAAATCACCCCGACAAGCTGATCGCCGAAGGCCTTCCCGAAGAGTTCATCGAAATGGCGAACCAGAAACTTGCTGCGATCAACAATGCCTACGATGAAGTCTGCAAACAGCGGGGCCTTGCCTGAGAGCATCATGCCAGACCGTCCGTCACCCAATTTTGGCAAGCGTGCCGACGACGTCCCAATCGATATGTTGGTTTTACATTATACCGGCATGAAGGACGCAGAATTGGCGCTTGATCGCCTATGTGATCCGACTGCAGAAGTAAGCGCGCATTATTGTGTCGACGAGGATGGCACGATTTTCACACTCGTCGACGAGAAACACAGAGCCTGGCACGCGGGCGTCAGCTATTGGCGCGGCGAGACCGATATAAATAGCCGCTCTATTGGGGTGGAAATCGTAAATCCGGGCCATGAATTCGGCTACCGCCCTTTTCCCGAGGCGCAGATGGCCGCTTTGATCCCACTATGTCAGCAAATTTTGTCACGGCATCCGATTCCTGCTCGCAACGTCGTCGGTCATTCCGATACCGCGCCAGATCGCAAGCAAGATCCCGGGGAACTTTTCGATTGGTGCCGGTTAGCGTCGGAAGGCATCGGACTATGGCCAGAACCCGCAAATCCTGGGGACCAAAGCCTGGACTCGTTGTTGGCAGCTTTCGGCTATAATATGCGCGCAGGTGGTTATATTGCTGCTTTCCAGCGCCATTTCCGGCCTAAAGCCATCACCGGAGGCCAAGACGCAGAAAGCCTTCGGATTGCGGCAGGCCTAATCGATCTGATCTCCTAGAAATCATCAATTTGCTAAGGCTGGAAAAAAGCCGCCCGGAAGCGCATATTTATCGTGCACCAGATGGCTGGATGGCTGCCTTTCGGCAATGGGGAAACCCGCCGAGGGGAGGAAAGTCCGGGCTCCATGGGAACACGATGCCGGGTAACGCCCGGCGGGGG
>DLVK01000456.1:0-8342 GCA_003444235.1 Rhodospirillaceae bacterium | reverse complement strand
TGAGGATGATGTCGAGACCAGTTTCCTCTTTCAAACTTTTCAAGCCCGGCACTGCTTGGGGGGCGTCGGTCCAGGGCAGTACGACCTCAAGCGATTCGACCGCTTCCCGGTTTGCCACAAGCGCGGCGCGCTGGGGACCCTCCGGAACACCGAAACAAAAAGCGCCGAAACGGTGGCCAATAGCGCCAAGAGCGATCATACGGTCACGGATCCGGGGCGACATCAATTCGGGCAACGGCACCCGGACTTGCCGGATACCCAATTCCCAGAGTGCCATCACGGTGTAATCGTTACGCACCCACTTGCGATGGAACTCGTCCATTGGCCCGTTATAGGGAAGCTCGATTTCCTCGGCCCAAGGATGGCGCAAATGAACGCCGATTGCGGCGGCTTCAGCGTCCTTAGTGTGGAAGGTACGAATTCGCTTAGGCAAATCCGGAACAGGTGCATCGGCAGCAAGGCACGCGCCGTCGGTGCGCACCAATCGAGCCACGTGGCCGCTCTCGTAAACATCGACCATCATGAAACCGAGTTTGCCCGGATCATTACGGCCATGCTGGTCCGACGCCTCGATGCGAAACAGTTCGCTGTAATCCTGTCGAACGAACGATGTCGACGGCAGAATATAGCTCTCCGCCATCCCGTGACGGTTATAGAAGAAGTTATGGACGTGACCGCAGAACAGGGCCTCGACCCAATATTCTTTGATCAATTCCAACAACCAGGCGCGTGCCGGCTCATCGATATTGTCGTAACTCTGCGCTTCGTCTTCGGCGCGCACGCATGGCGGATAGTGGATGAACACGAATTTTCGCCGGTCACCCGCCGACGCCAAATCCTCTTCCAACCACTCGGCCTGCTCCTTTTCCCGCGCCAGACCGGAATTCATCAGCTCCGCATTGACCAGCGTGAAATGGCAATCGTCTCTATCGAAGGACGACCAGGTGTCGCCGAACTGCGCTTCGAACGCGTCCATATTTGCATCGGACACTCCGGCCGCGGGCATCTGCGGGTTGGGTTTGTCGCCCACATCGTGATTGCCGGGAATGAAATGGATCGGCGCCTCGAGTTTTCCCAATATCGTCTTCGCGGCGGCGCAGGCGGAGTCAAAGGTCGGCAGCATCGGTACCGGATGGACCACATCGCCCAAATGAATGATGAACTCGGGATTTAGATCGTTCAGCATAGCAACCGCATGCCGCGCCCGGTCGTTGGCCAAATCGTTGACCTCCCAAGGCGAAGAATCGTCACCCTCCTCCGGGCGCATGTGGGTATCGCCGAAGACGGCGAAGGTAAAAAGCAGATCGCCCTGGACGGTCATTCTTTAATCCTTCTTTGGCAAATAAAAACGCGCGCGATCGATTAAGATCACGCGCGCCTCAGAAATTCTATCCCTATTCCGCCGCAGCGGCCGGTTCCTCGATCGGCTCGAACCGGTCCCGAGAAACGTAATCGAGGTTGGACCCCTCAATCCGTATCAGTTTGGTCGGCCCGTCGCGACGCGGCGAATGCAGGTCATGTTCGTTGTAGACATACACATCACCCCGCTGCATGCGGTAGCTCCTGTTGAGCTTGACCTTGCCTGGCTTATCGCCATCCGGCGCCTCAACCAAATCCCATTCGTTCATGTCGGTGATGCCGTCTGCCTGGCCATAGATCGCCCATTGGGGGCCGTGATCATGGGGCGGACTTTGTTTGGCACCGGTATGAACGTGGGCGAATATGCAAAAGCCGAGGTCTTGGTCCTCGTAAATACATTTGCGCGGATCGTCATTATCGGGTCCGAAATGGGCGGCGATAAAATCGTCATCCAGCAATACCTCACTCAACAGCGCACGAACCTTTTCGCGTCCAGCGGGCCCCGGTTCCGCTTTCAGCAAATCATGACACGCAGCGCCGAAACTCTCGATCGTGTATCCCATCGAATTTCTCCCTAACTGTATCCAATTGGAAATATCATAACCCGTACCGGCAGGATATAAAAAGGCTTGGAGTTTGTGATCACGCCAACTAATTCGGAAGGCATACAGCCATGGCCGTTTTTCGACTTGTTCAGGTTTCCGACATCCATCTCAGTCGCAGTCACGCCTATTTTCAGGATAATTGGGACGTTTTCGTCGATTTGATGGCCGATGAAAAGCCGGACATGATTTTGATAACAGGTGATCTTTGCCTGAACGGGCCGAAACACCCAGACGATTTCGTTTTCGCACGCGAGCAAATCGAGCGGTTGAAGGTTCCGTGGCGTGCCATTCCCGGTAATCATGACGCCGGCGATGTCCCACCCGATCCGAAAGGTCAAAAGCAAATTACGCCGAAACGGCGGAATTTATGGCTGAAAAATTTTGGCGACGATTTTTGGGTCGAAGATTGGGCCGGCTGGCGTTTTATCGGCCTCAACGGTCAGATGATGGAAAGCGGCCTCAAGGCCGAGAGAGACCAGAAGGCCATGCTCGAAGAGGCCCTCGCTACCGCCGGCGACCGCCCGATTGCCATCGCCAATCACAAACCCCTATGGCAACTGACCGCGGACGAAAAAGGTAAATCCTCCAGTGCCATGTGGCCGAAAAGCCGGAAATACCTGATGCGGCTCTGCGAGCGCCACAAGGTCAAACTCTATATGAACGGCCATCTCCACACCTACCGCGCAACACGCCATAAGGGGACAAGGCTGATATGGGCGCCGGCAGTCGCCTTCATCAACTCCAGAAAAGGCAGTTGGGGCCTCAAGATGGTCCGAAGTTCAGGTTATATCCGCTACGAATTCGACGGGCGAAAATTCACCCACGAGCTTGTTCTTCCGCCGCTGTTCATCGATAACGATGTCGGCAATTGGCAGACCCATTACGGGTCCACCACATACCTGCCGCCCCGCCCTTATGGGCGTCACGCGGCGCGATAGATCAGTCGTCTTTCACCAAAAAGCCCAGGATCGCTCCCGCCGCGAGGGATTCGATAAAAATCGCTAGAAACCAATAAACGGCCAGCGATAGCGGCACGGGCATGTAACTGTAATTCCCGAGCCCAAAGCCAACGCCCCAGGCGATACCGATCAATCCGGCATATTTCAGCGCGGCCTGCATCGATTTGGGCGAAATCATCAGAACATAGACGGCAGAAAACGCACCTGCACAGATAAGGCCGACAGCGATACCAAGCCCCATCTTCATTTCGGCTTGCGGACGCCACAGACTCGCCGTTTGATCGTAAAGTGGCATAAGGAGATTACCGTGGATGATAAAATCCATGATGAACCAAACGACCCAGACACTAACGGTTCCTATAATCAATTTCTTAGCCATCGAATTAGCTCCTTTCCTAGTTCAGCCCCCAAGCGCAAGTCCCGGCCGCCGCGGATCCGCGGCTCCCTCCATGATACCGGTCTCCAGATCCGATTTAATCATGCTGACCGCGCCGGCGCGCCATTCCCAATCGGGCCACATCTTGACGTCATGACCCTTAGCGCTAAGTGCGTCGCATACATCGGATTCGATACGGCTTTCCGCATTCAGCCGTCCGGCGAAATAGTCATGGGGTTCGGACGATCTGGGGAAATTCGTGCTGGCGACACGCGGTGCTTCAACGGCTTCCAGGGGACGCATTCCCCATAAATGATGGTTCAGCAACACCTGTAACATCGCTTGCGGCTGAACATCGTTACCGGGCGACCCGAAGGGCATCACCCATTTGCCTTCTTTCAGCGCAATCGCCGGATTGGGAGTGAGGCGGGGGCGTTTCCCCGGCGCCATGCAGGCGGGATTTTCAGGATCGGTCCAGCTTTGCGTGCCGCGATTGGAGGGCACGAAACCGAGGCCCGGGATCATCGGCGAGGAATGTTGGCCATCGCTCGGTGTCGCGGAGAATACGTTGCCGTCCTTGTCGACGGCGCAGGCATAGGCGGTATCCACTGCCATTTCCTTATAGCCCTCGGCCTTGTCGCCTGCGGGAACGGACGCGCGTGCTGCGATGCCCAGCTCTTCTGGCGTACCCGCCGGTGGCATTTCACCGAATGCTTTTTCGGGGTCGATCAATGAACGACGCGTCGCGCCATAATCCTTGTCGAGAATTTGGTCCATCGGCACATCGATAAAGCGCGGGTCGCCCTGGTATGTATGGCGGTCCGCATATGCAAGGTTCAACGCTTCGGTCAGGTTGTGCAGATATTCAGGCGTGTTATGCCCCATCGATTTCAGGTCGACGCCGCTCAAAATATTCAGCGTCTCGAGGATGATCGGCCCCTGGCACCATGGGCCGCAGCCATAAACGGTGAAATCCATGAAGTCGACCGCATAGGGCTCCTCATGGCCGGATTCGTATTCGGCCAAATCCTCCCGCGTCACCCAGCCGCCGTTTTCTTTGTTGTAGTCCGCAATCTTGGCCGCAATATCGCCCTTGTAGAACGCGTCGCGTGCCGCCTGGAGACCCGCTTCGCGCCCACCTTTGGCCGCCTTCTCCTCATCCACCATATATTGCATGGTTGCCGCCAAATCGCTCTGGACGAAATTTTGTCCCGCAACCGACGGCTTGCCGCCCGGCAGAAAAACCGCCTTGTTGGCCGGCCACTTTGCATAGGCATCCTTGTTGGCTTCCATCAGTTCGGCGTTCAACGTCGTTGCCGGATACCCTTCGCCCGCAAGGCGCTTGGCACCCTCAACCACCTCGCCAAAAGTCATGGTGCCGTAGAGCTGGAGCGCCTTGATCCAGGCATCGGGCGCGGCGGGCATCACGGTACGCCGGACACCAGGCGGCATCTTGCCTCCACATTCGTCGATGAAATAGTTGATGTCCGCAGCTTTCGGCCACCAGCCAAGCCCGCTAATCGTCATCACCTTGCCGGTCTCGGCCATACGGATCATGATCGGCGCGACACCGCCGAAATTGACCTGATCGCAATTGGTCACGCCAAGAACGATACCCGCAGCGACGCCGGCATCGACCGCATTACCCCCCGCTTCCAAAATATTCATGCCGACCAACGCGGCATGATAATTACCGGCCGCCACCATGTGGCGGTTCGACAGCGCGCGGGCGCGATGCGGTGCGGGCATTGGCTTCTCCTATTTTACGGCAAGCTCGGCCAACGGCCCGACCTTGTCGAGCGTTTCGAGCTTACCGACCTGTTCGACGAGCTGTGCGGTCTTGTCCGCCCCGATCACCGGTTCGGCCAGGCCTTCGAATTTCTCCACCAGTCGCGACCATTGTTTTTCCTGATCGGATTCCGGATCGTGAACGTTTCCGCCCTGGCGAATGGTCACGCCGTCCTTTTTGGTCAACCGAATGTCCGCGACCGCATGATCGTGCTCCAGATCGTCATTGGCGACGACCTGAATGCGGTCGCGCATGGCAACCACGGCGGGATGTGCGCATTTTTCTTCCGAATAGCTGTCCATGCGTCCGGTATCTTCGCCGAGCAGCCCCATCGCGGTCGTAAAGCGGAGACTGAATTTACCTTCGAGGCCGGTGCGCGGTTCCTGAATGTTGCACATTTTGAAATAGCTGGACGGCACGTGGAGTTCGACCTTTTCGATATCGTCCGGAGAAACGCCATGGTTTTCGCGAAGATCACGGGTGGCTTCGATTGCCGCATGGGTGCCGTAGCAAGCCGCGTGATATTTGAACAACATACCTCGAGTGAGGAAACGTTCGCCGAGCCCGTCGAGCGCCAGATCCGGCGTAAAAGCACCGGTCTGAGTGTCACCAAACCCTTGTACACATTCAAGAATTTCCGGATTGCTTGTCCAGCCGCGTTTCGCCAACGAAGCCGCAAAAAGCCCGTTCTGGCAGGCCTTGCCCGCATGCATCGGCTTGCACATGGTGCCGAAATTACTCTTGAGCCCTGCCGCCTGGCTGGCCGCGATGCCGAACGCGGTCGCCATACCGTCACCATCGAGACCAAGCAGGTGGCCCGAGGCCGCGGTTGCAGCGAACGTGCCGGCGGTGCCCGTCATATGCCAACCTTTTTGGTAATGGGATTCACCCATCAACTGCTTGCCGATGCGACAGGCGATTTCCGTGCCCGCAACGAAGGCGGTGACGAAATCGCGGCCGCTGCAGCCGTCGCGCTCGGCCAGCGCCAACATCGCCGCGAAGGTGATGACCGAGGGATGGCCGATCATGTAGAGATTGACGTCATCGTAATCGAGCGCATGGCTCACCGTGCCGTTGATCAACGCCGCCTGACTGACCGATGTCTGTAAGCCGTCCCCGATGACCGTCGCCTGCCGATTGCCGCCCTGCTCTTTGGCCTCGGTCACCAGCATTTCCAAAATCGGATCGTCATGGGCCGCAAGCGTGACACCCAACCAATCGATCAAACAGCAGCGTGCAATCGAAATCACATCGTCCGGCAAATCCTCAAAGGTCAATCCCGCCGCGTGGTCCGCGAGCTTTGCGGTCAGCCCTTGGGCTTCCGGTTGATCGAATGCGAGTTGCGCCATGGCTAATCTCCTTTTCTCATTCGCAAAAATTTCGTCACGGCACCGCCGCTTCGAAACTTGCGTTACCTAATTACAAATGGATTGGGCACCTCTGCAGCGGTGCTGATCCAAACGCTCTTGGTCTGCATATATTCCCTAATCGCTTCTTGGCCGCTTTCCTTGCCGAGCCCGGAACGCTTATAGCCACCGAACGGCGAAACGAAACTGACCGCACGATAGGTATTGACCCAGACCGTACCCGATTGAATGCGCTTGGAGATATTCAACGCGCGACGGATGCTCTGGGTCCAGATGCCCGATGCCAATCCGTAAACCACGTCATTGGCAATCTCGACCGCATGGTCATCATCCTTAAACGGGATTACCGACAGTACGGGCCCGAATATCTCTTCCTGGGCGATGCGCATGGAATTATCGACGCCGGTATAGATCGTCGGCTGCACAAACCAACCGTCAGAAAGAGCCGGATCGTCGGGCTTGCCGCCACCAAGCGCACACTCCGCGCCGTCTTCTTTGGCGACATCGAAGTAGGAAAGAATCTTCTCGTATTGGGGCGGTGTAGTAACCGGTCCCACCTGCGTATCCAACGACATGGGATCGCCCATCTGCGCCGTCTTCGCAAAGGTCACCAATTTGTCGACGAATTCGTTGTGAATGCTCTCCTGCACCAAAAGACGGGAACCGGCGATACAGGTCTGACCGGTCGCCGCGAATATACCCGAGATCACGCCTTTGACCGCATTCTCGATTTCGCAATCGTCGAAAACGATATTGGGCGACTTGCCGCCGAGCTCGAGACTGACCTTTTTGAGCCCACCCGCAGCGTTTTCGTAAACCCGCGTACCGCTCTGGGTCCCGCCGGTAAACGACACCTTGGCAACCTTGTCATGGGAAACGAGCGCTTCGCCGATTTCCTTGCCGTAGCCGGAAACCACATTGACCACACCCGGCGGGAATCCCGCTTCTTCAACCAGTTTGACGAATTCGAACGCCGACGCCGAGGTAAATTCCGACGGCTTCAGCACCACCGTGTTTCCCGCCGCCAATGCCGGCGCCAGCTTCCATGCGGTGATCAGCAAGGGCGAATTCCACGGCGTGATGGCCACGCAAACGCCGAGCGGCTCGTGGAGCGTATAGTTGAAGGTTTCGGGCTTATCGATCGGCAGCACCGAGCCTTCGATCTTGTCCGCGAGGCCGCCATAATAATAGTACCACTGGGGGATATAGCCGAGCTGGGCTCCCATCTCGGCAATTAGCTTTCCGTTATCCTGAACTTCGGTCTGGGCCAGCTCTTGGGCGTTTGCAGCGATCAGATCGCCGAGTTTGCGCATCAACGCGCCGCGAGCGGTCGGGCCCATCGACGGCCAATCGCCGGAAGTAAAGGCTTTGTGCGCCGCGGCTACCGCGCGGTCCGCGTCTGCCGCATCGCCGCGTGGAAATTCGGCCCAGGGTTGGCCAGTGTATGGGTTGAAACTTTCGAGCCACTCGCCGGACGCCGGGTCCACCCATTCGCCGCCGATATAGTGCTGATAGCGCTTGAGCGATGCCATTAAAAACCTCCCGATTTTCTTTTTATAAGTCGGGGACGATTACACCCGGAGTTGGAGCCTGACGCAAGATGGCGCAGCACATGGTTGAGAATGAGAACCTCAACTGCTAGAGCGTCGAAATGACCTTTACTTGGCCCATGCTGCCCTACCTGCTCGCCATCGCCGCGATCGTGGCATTTTGCTTCTGGCAGCCCGCGTTTCCAAAAAAACTCGCGCCAAAGCTCGGAATTCAAAGCGAGCGCGCGCAAATGATATTTCTCGTAATTTATTGGATCGCGATTCCGGTGGTTATCCACCGGTTGATGGCGATGATGTTGACCGCGTAGCTACTCCGCCGCCTTCTCCGCACCGGCCA
>DLVK01000262.1:8029-15260 GCA_003444235.1 Rhodospirillaceae bacterium | reverse complement strand
TGTCGATGGGCGGGTTTGCCTCATTGCACTTCGGTTTGAATTTCCCCGGAATGGCCCACTCGCTCGTGGTAGCGGGATGCGGGTATGGTGCCGGCGGCGACCGCGATCAATGGCGCAAAGAAACTGCTGAGATTGCCCAAAGATTCGTCGACCAGGGAATGGAAGCGGTGAGCCAGTTTTATGCCTATGGTCCGACCCGGGTCCAGTTAGAGAACAAGGACCCGCGTGGATTTGCAGCATTTGTGAGCCGGTTCAACGAACATTCGCCACTTGGATGCGCGAATACATTCATTGGCGTACAGGGTGAGCGTCCATCGCTTTATGAGCTGCAGGACGAAATGCGGAAACTGACTGTGCCGACCTACATCATGACCGGTGACGAGGATGAACCCTGTCTTGATCCCAATCTGATGATGAAGCGCGCGATACCTACTTCATGGCTGGCTGTTTTGCCGAATGCGGGTCATGCAATCAATCTCGAGGATCCGGAACTATTCAACGGTCTGATACAGCGTTTCCTGACCGCTGTTGATACAGGTACCTTCAAGGCGCGCGATCCACGCTCTATCGGCCAGTCGATGTCTGGCTTGAAGTGACGACGCGTCTAGTCGGCAAAGTGGTTCTCGAGTACGCGGGCTACCGCGGGACGTTTTTCAATGGTTTCGAATTGCGCTTTGACCTTAGGGAAACGAGAAATGTCGACGTGGTCGCGCTCTAGCCAGCGGGAGACTGTGTAGAGGTACATATCGCAGATGCTGTAGGTATCACCGAGAACCCAGTGACCTTTCAGATAATTTTTTTCGATAAGCGTGAAACAATCACCGACTGTCTGCGGCACTTTCTGACGCATATCGTCAAAGGATGTTTCCTGGTCGGCCCAGCGATGACCCCGACCACCGTGCGCGTGTGCGACGTGCACCGTGGCGCACAGATAACTGTTGAATGCCTGCGCTTGCGCAAGCGCCCAGGGATCGTTGATGGGGGCTAGGCTGGACGCTGGGTATGTCTGGCTGATGAAGACGAGAATGGCCGGTGTCTCGGTCAGAGTGCCTTTGTCTGTGACCAGAGCTGGTACACGCCCTTTTGGATTAATTGCAAGAAAGTCTGGCTTTTTCTGTTCATCCCATCCGAAGTCGATCCGGACAGCTTCGTAATCCGCTCCCGCCTCCTCCAAAGCAATGTGCGACGCCAGGGCACAAGACCCTGGCGAGTAGTACAATTTGATCATGGATCGTCTCCGAAGTGAGTGAGCGGCTTCAAACAGTGAGTGCCCGTTCGATATCGGAAATTAGATCGCTGACATCCTCGAGGCCAATTGAAAAGCGGACCATGCTTTCGGTGATACCGAGGCGGGTGCGCTCTTCATCTTCGATTCGTTGGTGCGTCGTCGTCGCCGGATGGGTGACCAGGCTCTTCGAGTCGCCGAGATTATTTGAAATATTTGCCAGTTCGAGTGCGTTCATGAAACGGAATGCCGTTTGCTTACCGCCGTCGAACTCGAACGTCACGACGGTCCCGCCGTCTCGCATCTGCTGTTTAGCCAAGGCATGGTCCGGATGATCTGCCAATCCCGGGTAGTGAACCTTAGTGATCCTCGGGTGATTCATGAGGAATACCGCGATCTGATGGGCGCTTTTGGATTGACGCTCTACTCGCAAATCCAGTGTCTCCAGGCCTTTCAACATAAGCCAGGCATTGAAAGGGCTGAGAGACGGGCCGGTATGCCGCAGGATGTTCGAGAGCTTTTCTTCAACGATTTCACGTTCACCGAGAATCGCGCCTCCTAGGCTCCGTCCCTGACCATCGATATGCTTGGTCGCAGAATAGATAACCACGTCGGCACCGAGCGCCAACGGCTTTTGCACGACTGGTGATGCCAACGCATTGTCGACGACGAGTTTCCCGCCGGCGGCATGGGTTAGTTCAGCGACTCTCTTAATGTCGATGATCTCAAGCGTCGGGTTGGAGGGGCTCTCAAAAAACGTGACGGTCACGTCGCCACCTATGGCGGCTTCCCATTGATCGTAATCGGTCCCATCAACAAATTGCGTTTCCACCCCGAAGCGCGGCAACAGCTCGCTAATAATGTAGTTACAAGAGCCGAAAAGCGCGCGTGATGCGACGAGTTTGTCCCCGGCGGATAGCTGGCAGACGAGAGCCGCATGTAAAGCCGCCATTCCAGTCGCTGTGGCGCGACACGTATCCGCTCCTTCGAGGAGGCGGAGTCGCTCTTCAAAGGTGGCTACGGTCGGGTTGCCATAACGCCCATAAATATAGCGTTTCCGGTCGCCTTTGAAGGCGGCTTCCGCTTCCTCGGCGGTGTCGTAAACGAAACCGGAGGTCAGATAGAGCGCCTCGCATGTTTCTTGATGCGGTGAGCGTTCAAGGCCACCACGGACAAGTGCGGTCTGAGGTTGCCAATCCTGTGCAATAAAATCATATGATCCGTCCATTTCATTCTCCTAAGTGTCCGGACGGTCGGTGCGCCGCAAATGAAAATCCCCCAACCGGGAGCGGTCAGGGGCTCTTGCGAACACTCCGACCTTTTAGCCAATTGTTTTACGTGGCCGCAAGCCGGTCGGGCCAAATCACCACGTTGAGGGCACGGTAGGGCGGGGCGGCGGGTTCTGTCAACAAAGAATGTGCAACGTGGCTATGACGCTGCTTCCATCTTCGCCTCACGCTTTTTGACGCCTTCCTCGATGGCGAGCAAATTTTCGGCCCGGTAGACGACCGGATAATCGACCATCTTACCGTCCACCTCGAGCGAGGCACGGCCGTTGGCGACCGCCTCTTCGAAGGCATCGATGATTTTTTTCGCGTTTGCCACTTCTTCGGGCGTCGGGCGGAATTCCTCGTTAAGCAGAGGCACGATTTTTGGATGTACGCAGGAAGCGCCCTGAAAACCGAACCGACGCGACCGGCGGATCGTCTCCCGCATGCCGTCGACATCGTTATAGTCGGCAACGGTACCGATCAGGCCTAACGGCGTGATGCCGGCGGCCCGCGCGGCGATGATGCCGTGTTGCTTGGGGTAGGTCAGGACTTCGGCGATCGGGTCGGTGCCGATGGAGGTGGCGAAATCTTCGCTGCCCAGGCTCATGGCGACGACCCGGGGGTGCGCTTTGGCGATTTGGTCAATTCGCAAAAACGCTTCGGCAGTCTCGACCATCGCGATCAGTTTGGTTTGCCCGTTCTCCATGCCGCGCTCTGCTTCCAGTTCGTCGATTGCCTCGGAAAGCAGGCGGAGGTGGCCGGGCCCATCGACCTTGGTAACCGCGATGGCCTGTACCCGGGGAGACACAGATTGTTCCAGATCGGGGATCGCCATTCGGAGCGGTTGGTTGATGCGTACCACCACATCGGCGCCAGCCTGGGCGACCGTTTCCGCCGCTTCCTGAACAAGCTTGCGGGCGTCCGGCTTGTCGGCAATGGCGACGCTGTCTTCGAGATCCAGTTGGATGGCATCGGCGCCGCGGGTATGCGCCTTCGACACGAAGCGCTCCACATTCACCGGCACGAACATAAGCGAGCGCCAAACGGGATTATCGTTGGCGGAATTCAGCGTGTTGGTCGGCATCTTGGGAGTCCTCCAGAATAAGTAATTGTTTTATTGAGCGGCGCGATCCTGCCCCGTTGCTTGCGCCTTGGCAATAGCTCTTGACCGGCGGGCGCGTTTGTCCCAAGCAAGACGGATGAAAATTCTTGTCACAGGCGGTGCGGGTTTCATCGGCTCGGCGGTGGTGCGCCATTTGGCGGGCGACCTCGGGTGCGATGTGGTCAATCTCGACAAGCTTACCTACGCAGGGCGGTTGTCTTCCGTCGCGCCGGTGGTCGATCTGCCGGGCTACGCATTTGAGCAACACGATATCTGCGATCGCGCTGCGGTCTCGCGCATTTTTGCCGAGCACACGCCGGACGGCGTCATTCATCTCGCCGCCGAGTCTCATGTGGACAGATCGATCGATCGGCCTACTGCCTTCGTCGAGACCAATGTCAGCGGTACTTTCACCATGCTCGAGGCGGCCAGGGAATATTGGCAGAGTTTGGCCGCGCCGGCGCAGGAAAAATTCCGTTTCCTTCACGTGTCCACGGATGAAGTCTATGGCGCCCTCGGCGAAAACGGCCAATTCAGCGAGGACAGCCAATACCGGCCGAACTCGCCCTACGCGGCATCGAAGGCTGCCTCCGATCATTTCGCCCGTGCCTGGCATCGTACCTATGGGTTGCCGGTACTCGTGACCAACTGTTCGAACAATTACGGGCCCTACCAGTTCCCCGAAAAAATGATTCCGACCATGGTTCTGGCCGCTCTCGAAGGGCGCGATCTGCCGGTCTATGGCGACGGTTCGAACGTACGCGATTGGTTGCATGTGGAGGATCACGCGGCCGCGCTTTATTGCGTGCTTACCAAGGGCCGGCCCGGCGAGGTTTACAATGTGGGTGGCGGCTCGGAACGGCGCAATTTGGAAGTCGTCGAAGCCATCTGCGATGCGCTCGACGAATTGCGGCCCGAGGCCGAGCATAAGCCGCATCGTGAGTTGATCCGTTTCGTTTCCGATAGGCCCGGCCACGATTTCCGCTATGCCATCGACGGCAGCAAGCTCGAGAGTGAGCTCGGTTGGGCGCCGCAACGCACATTCGAGACGGGCTTGACCGAAACGGTTCGTTAGTATTTAGAAAATCCGGATTGGTGGGAGCCGATCCGGGACGAGTATGACGGCCATCGTCAGGGACTCGGAGACGAGAAGAAATAGGGGCAGGACCGATGGAGATCGACCATATCGATCATTTCGTGATCACCGCAGCGGACGTGGACATTACGTGCGATTTTTACTCGCGCGTGCTCGGTATGACGGTTAAGGAATTTACCGAAGGTCGCAAGGCGCTCTATTTTGGTAGCCAGAAGATAAACGTGCATCCGCCGGTCGGCACCGGCCCGACCCATCGCGCGCAGCAGCCCTCGGTCGGAGGCGCGGATTTCTGCCTGATAACGAAGACGCCAATCTCCGAGGTGATTGAACATCTGGAGTCGGAAGGGGTTCGTGTCGAGGTCGGGCCCGGCGAGCGTTCCGGCGCGGTGGGGACGATTACCTCGGTCTATTTCCGCGACCCGGATGGAAATTTGGTCGAGGTGTCCAACTATGATTGAAGTGGTTCCGGTTTCCGATCCGATTGGCGCCGAACTGCAGGGTGTCGATTTGGGAAAGGTCGACGACCAAGCATTCGATGAAATTCATCGCGCCTGGATGGATCATTGCGTGCTCCTGTTTCGGGGTCAGACTATTTCGGCAAAGGAATTGGTAGCGTTCAGCAAGCGGTTCGGCGATCTCGATGTCGCACCGCCGAACGAAAACGGTCAGGTGGGTGTGGACGGATTACCCGAGGTGTTGGTGCTTTCCAACGTCAAGGAAAACGGGAAGGCGATCGGTGCGCTCGGCAACGCGGAAGCCCAATGGCACAGCGATATGAACTATATCGACGAGCCACCGACCGGAAGCGTGTTGCTCAGCGTTGAAGTGCCTGACGAAGGCGGCGACACCGGCTTTTGCAATATGTACCGCGCGCTCGACGATTTGCCGGACGGTCTTCGTGAGCAGATCGACGGTCTCAACATCAAGCACGACAATTCGACCAATAGCGGCGGTTTTTTGCGGGAAGGGGCGGAGCCGGTAACCGATATCACCACCTGTCCCGGTGCGGTTCACCCTATCGTCCGTACCCATCCGGAGACCGGCCGGAAGGCGCTTTATCTCGGGCGCCGGCGAAGCGCTTATATCATGGGCTTGCCGGTGGAAGAGTCCGAAACCTTGCTCGACGAACTTTGGGCCCATGCCTCGCAGCCGAAATACGCCTGGCACCATCAATGGCACGCGGGTGATGTATTGATGTGGGATAATCGATGCACCATGCATCGGCGCGACAGCTTCGACGATAGCAAGCGCCGTGTCATGCATCGCACTCAGATCAAGGGCGACAAGCCGATCTAAATCAGACCAACGCCTTCCGAATGAGGTTGGCACCGCTCACCAACATTAGCGTTAGGACCATTAGCCGAAACGGAGTCTCGGCGATGAGGCGGCGGGTGAAATGGCCGATGAGTTGGCCCCCGAACATGGGCAGCGCGGCGGCTGCCGACCACAGCACCAACTCCCAGGTCAGAAATTTGTAGCCGGCGAGAAACAACATCAACGCGACGACGGCGGTGAGATAGGCAATGCCGATGGCACCGACGAATCGTTCCTTGGGTAGTTTTAGGGCCACCATATACATCAGCACCGGTGGCAAAAATCCGGAGATGCCGGCGACCAGGCCACCGGTGAATCCGACCGGCACGCCGATGCGACGCGCTTTTTCTGGGGGCAGGTACCAATCGGGCTGGCTATAGATCAGGATCGCAAACAGGACCACGAGCACACCGACCACGCCGCTGATCAGCAGCGGGTCGACCGTTGTCAGCACCTTGGCGCCGATCGCGACGCCGGGAAGAATGGCAACATATAAGGGCCAATAGGTTCGCCAAGCGTCGCCCTTGAACTCGTTGCTGCCGACTTGCCAAATGTTGGCGATCAATACCGGCACCGTCATCAGGGCGACAGCGGTCGGTATGTCCACGAAGATTGCCGCAAGGGAAACTGCGATTAGCGCGAGGCTGATGCCGGACGCTCCTTTGCAGAAGCCACCGATCATCATGGCGGCAGCGACGCCAGCGATCGTCCAAGGGTTTCCGTCGAGCATGGATTGTCCGGTGTGTTGGTGAGGAAAAAGTGATAAAGACCTAGCATGAAATTATGAAATCCTCCTCCTATTCGATTTAGTTAATAAAAGCAGGAGGATATGGGAGGTCACGATGCCGAAATTTGCCGCCAATCTCACCACGATGTTTTCCGAGCTTGAGCCGGAGGAGCGCTTCGCTGCTGCCGCCAAGGCCGGTTTTAAAGCGGTAGAATTCTTACGTCCCTACGGTTTCGAGAAAGACGAAGTAAAATCCTGGCTCGAGGGCAACGGGCTTCAGTTTTTGCTGTTGAACACGAACCCCGGCGAAGGCGATGCGGATCGTGGATTTGGCGGGCTGCCGGGACAGGAAGCGGATTTTCGTAAGTCCTTCGATCAGGCGCTCGACTATGTCAGCCATTTGGGCGGTCAATTCATTCATGTGACCGCGGGGCGCGTGCCCGACGGGGTCGCCGTGGAAGCCTGCGAAGAATGCTTCGTCGAAAACCTCAAGGTC
>DLVK01000262.1:1199-7717 GCA_003444235.1 Rhodospirillaceae bacterium | reverse complement strand
CCTCAAGGTCGTCGCTCCGGTTGCCGACGGTGAAGGGGTAACGCTTTTGCTCGAGCCGTTAAACACCCAAGACGTGCCCGGCTATCTCCATACCAGGACCGATCACACAAGACGCTTGATCGAGGCGGTCGGCGCGCCGAATGTCGGATTGCAATACGACTATTATCACATGCAAATCATGCAAGGCGCGCTCGCGAAAAACCTCGAGGCAAACCTCGACATCATCCGTCATGTCCAGTTTTCGAGCGTGCCCGGCCGCCACGAACCGCAGCACGGTGAGGTGAATTTGCCGTTCTTGTTCGAGCATCTGGACGGCACCAGTTATGACGGCTGGGTCGGCTGCGAATACGGCCCCAAGGGCGACAGTTGGGAAGGGCTCAGCTGGGCCGTTCCTTACGGCTTTAGTGCGGAGCGCTAACAATGTCGGATACCATGAAAGCGCGGGTCAAATGGGTCGAGGCGCGGACCTTCCTAGGGGAATCCGGTAGCGGCCATTCGCTGGTCATGGATGGAGCGCCCGATGCTGGTGGGCGCGATCTCGGTATTCGTCCGATGGAAACTTTGCTGCTCGGCATGGGCGGCTGCACCGCCTTCGACGTGGTTCATATCCTCGAAAAATCCCGCGAGACGGTGACCGACTGCGTGCTCGAGATGGAGGCGGATCGGGCTCCGGACGACCCGAAAGTCTTCACCCAAATTCGGCTTGTCTATCGTGTTAAAGGCGACGGGCTGTCGCCGGAAAAGGTACAGCGCGCGGTGGATCTTTCGGCGGAGAAATACTGCTCCGCGTCGATCATGCTGGGAGAAACCGCCGAGATCAGCCACGAAGTGGTGATCGAAGACTCCTAGAACGGCAGTTTCAACAGGAACCGGACGATTTTTTTGGTCCGTTCGCTGAACAGCGAAGGGGTGTAGTAGCTGCCTGCTGCACGCTTCGACACTTCGCTCAATGTCGGATAGGGCGCGACGACACCGGCCATGGCGCCGATCTTCATTTTCTGTGAAATCGCCAATGCCCAGGGCAGGATTAGCTCTCCCGCCCGTGTGCCCGCCATCGAACAGCCAAGGATACGGCCTTTCTTGTCGGTCACCACTTTGATCATCCCGTCGGTTTCGCGCTCGGCCTGGGCCCGGTCGTTTTCCGCAAATGCAAAGCGAAGGATGCGGATGTCTTTGCCGTGGGTTTCGGCCGCCTGCACTTCGGTTTGGCCCACATGGGCGATTTCGGGGTCGGTATAGGTGACCCAGGGGAACGCGTCGTAATTCACTTTGGCCGGCATTTTGAACAGAATATTGCGAATGATAATGCCCGCGTGATAGCCCGCCGCGTGGGTGAACTGTAGTCCGCCGGCGACGTCACCGATGGCAAACACCCGCTTGTTCGACGTGCGCAGTCTTGCATCCACCTTGATGCCCTTGTGCTCATAGTCGATGCCCGCGGCCTCGAGATCGAGCCCGTCGAGGTTGGGGTTGCGGCCGGCGGCAATCAGCAGGTGCGATCCGGTCACGGTTTCCTCGGTGCCGTCTTTGTCGAGGGTGACCGTAACGCCATCGACGTCCTTCGCCACCTTGGCGATTTTGATACCTTCGCGAAGGTCGATACCTTCCTCGGCCATGCGATTCTTGACCACCTCGGTCACTTCCGGGTCGTCCTTGCCGAGAATTGTGAACATTTCGAGCATCGTCACTTCGGCACCGAGCCTCCGGTGCGCTTGCGCCAATTCACTGCCGATGGGCCCGCCCCCGACGACAATCATGTGCGAGGGAGGCTCCGTCAGGTCGAACACAGTCTCGTTGGTGAGGTACGGCACGTCTTCAATGCCCGGGATAGGCGGGACGCCCGCCGACGAGCCCGTGGAGACAACGAACTTCTTCGCCTGGATGCGCGTATCGCCGGCGGTAACTTCGCCCGGGCCGGTAAACCGGCCTTCCTCTTGAATAACCTTGACGCCGAGCCCTTCGAAGCGTTCTACGGAATCATGGGGCGCGATTCCGGCAATGACGCCATGGATATGGTCGTGCACGCCCTGGAAATCGACACTGGGAACCACATTGGCGATGCCGAACCTATCGGCGGTTCGCATGATCTGCGCCGCATGACCGGCAGCGATCGCCGCTTTCGAGGGGACGCAGCCGTAATTTAGGCAATCGCCGCCCATCTTGTCGCGCTCTAGCAGTACTACGTCGGCACCCATCTGGGACGCACCGGCCGCGACGGACAAACCGCCCGAACCGCCGCCAATAACGCAAATATCAGGTTTCAAAATTTCAGCCATGACCGACACTCCTTGGCCGTTTGAGCCGTGAGGTTAGCTTCGGTATCCCCATACCACAGCCCCTGAATGCCGTCTCGTCACATCTATTTGACAAGGATGTTATCGGAGTGTGAGGAAGCTAATCGCTTTCAAGTGTCTTCGATGCGATCTCGAAGACATCGCGGGATAGCTCGGGAGTGGCCAAGACACGCTCGAGGCATGCTTTCATCAGGGCCTGGCGGTCGCTATCGAAGCGGCGCCAGCGTGATAGCGGTGTCAGTAGGCGCGCGGCTATTTGCGGATTGATGCCGTTAAGTTCGACGACCCGATCGGCGAGGAATTCATAACCGCTGCCGTCCCCGTTGTGGAATTTTAGTTGATTCGAGCTGCAAAAGGCGCCGATCAACGCGCGTACCCGGTTTGGCGTGGTCATCGAGAAAGCCTCGTGATCCATCAACTCGTTAATCCGCGTGAGAGTATCGGGCCGGGTAGAGGTCGCCTGCAAGGTAAACCATTTGTCGATCACGAGCGCGTCGCCCTGCCAGCGATCGTAAAACGCTGACAATGCTTCGCTGCGAACGGGGGTGTCGCAATCGTTCAGTGCCACGAGGGCGCCGATGCTGTCGGTCATATTGGCCGCATCGTCGAATTGCGCCTTGGCGAGGGCTATCGCTTCGTCGTCGTCGAGCGCGGTGAGGTATGAAAGCGCCACATTGCGCAGCCGGCGTTTTCCCGATTGCTCGGGGCCGTGATGATAGGGTTCGGCAATCGTGCAGCGTTCGTAGGTATCGATGAGTTGCTCGGTGAGTTGGGCGGCAATGCGAATTCGAATTTCTTCCCGCGCCTCGTGAATGGCATCGACATCGATGACCACCTGTTGTTCCGCAAGATCGGCTTCGGATGGCAGCGCTAACATCTCGCCTACGAGAGCCGGGTCTGTAGCTGTATCCTCGAGCGTACTTGCTAACGCCTTGGCAAACGCATCGGTCAAAGTTTGGTTGGCAGCACCGGTTTCCAGTGCCCGGGTGACAAGCCGCTTGGCAAAATTTTGTCCCGCTTCCCAGCGATTGAAAGCATCACTGTCATGGGTCATCTGGAAGGCGTATTCGTCGGCGGACCGCTCTTGCCATTTCAGTTTTACCGGCGCGGAAAATCCGCGGAGGAGCGAGGCAACTGGCGGATTTTGAATTTCATCGAAAACAAAGCTTTGTTCCGGCTCGGTCAAATGCAGCACCCGTTCCGTTTCGCCGTCCGCCCCCAACCGCAGTTCTTTCCCTTCCGTATCCATCAGGGCGAAGCGGACCGGAATATGAAGCGGAGATTTTTCCGGTTGGCCCGGTGTCGGTGCCGTCTCTTGCGTCAGGGTGAGCGTGTAACGATGACTGACCTCCTCATAACGGCCATCCGCGTTCAGCGTCGGCGTGCCCGCTTGGGAGTACCAGCGGCGGAAATGTCCGAGATCGAAGTCGCCCGCATCTTCCATTGCGGCCACGAAATCGTCGCAGGCGACCGCTTGGCCGTCATGGCGTTCGAAATAAAGGTCGATGCCTTTGCGAAAACCGTCAGCGCCCAGCAATGCATGCATCATGCGGATTACCTCGGCGCCTTTTTCATAAACGGTGGCGGTATAGAAGTTGTTGATCTCGATGTATGAGTCCGGGCGTATCGGGTGTGCGAGTGGACCGCTGTCCTCGGGGAACTGGCGCGCACGTAGTGCTCTCACGTCGCCGATCCGCTGCACCGCCGCGGAACGCATATCGGCCGAGAATTGCTGGTCGCGGAAGACCGTGAGCCCCTCCTTGAGACTAAGCTGGAACCAGTCACGGCACGTGACGCGGTTGCCGGTCCAGTTATGAAAATATTCGTGCGCGATAACGGCTTCGATCAGCACGTAATCCATGTCCGTGGCAGTTTCGGGATCGGCGAGCACATATTTATCGTTAAATAGATTGAGCCCCTTATTTTCCATCGCCCCCATATTGAAGGCGCTGACCGCGACGATCATGTAGATGTCGAGATCGTATTCGAGACCGAAAACCTCTTCGTCCCACTTCATCGCGTTTATTAGCGAGTCCATGGCGTGCCGGGCGCGGGGCTCCTTGCCATGCTCGACGAAAATTTGGACCACGACCTCGCGGCCCGAAGCGGTCGTGAAACTATCTTCCAGGCAGCCGAGATCGCCTGCAACCAGGGCAAAGAGATAGCTGGGCTTTGGATGCGGGTCCTCCCAAAGCGCGCTATGGATCCCGTCATCGTGAGTTTCGGTTTCGATGCAATTGCCGTTCGAAAGCAGCACCGGATATGATTTTACATTGCCGGTGATGCGAGTCTTGAAACGGGCCAGCACGTCGGGCCGGTCGAGATACCAGGTAATGCGCCGAAACCCTTCCGCCTCACACTGGCTGCAGAAAATGCCGTCGGACTTGTAAATGCCCTCGAGCGCCGTGTTTTCCTGCGGTTTGATTAGAACCGTGGTCTCGAGGGTAAACGCATTGGGCGGTAGTGCGGCGAGCGTGAGCTTGTTCTCGCTCACCGTGAAGGCGCTGCTATCCAGGTCGACCCCGTCGATGGCAACTCTCTCGGTCTCTAGGTGTTCGCCATCCAGAACGAGCGGAGCATCCGGTGATTCAGCCGCCGGATTGCGCCTCATGGATAGCCGGGCTGCGATGCGGGTCGCCTCTTCGCCCAGCGTGATATCGAGAAAGACCTCGTCGATTAGAAAATCGGGTGGCCGATAGTCCTTGAGGTGAATGGTCTTCGGCGTATCGGTTTTCATGGGGCGGGACGCGCTTTATGAAGCGGGTCGATAAATCGATTCTTCGGTGGGCTTGCCGTCGCACAAGGCGCGATCAGTTTCGACCATATGGATCAAATGCGCATGCACGGCTCGGCAGGCACCGCGATACAAGCGCGGATCGAGGCCCTTGTACATTTCATCCACCAACGTTGCGATGGTTTCCAGACCTTCGCCGAGCCAGTGGGTGATCTGTTCCTCACGGTCGCGGCGGTGGGCGATTAGCTGGGTTACGTAATTCTGCGGATCTTCGATGCAGGTGCCGTGGTTGGGCCAATATCGTTCCTCGCCGCGTTTGAGGAGCTTCTCGCAAGAGGCGATGTAGGAGCCCATGTGACCGTCGGGGTCGGAAACCACTGTTGTCGACCAGCCCATCACCTGATCGCCGCTGAACAAAATGTTCTCTTCTTTCAAGGCGAAGCACAAATGATTCGAGGCGTGGCCCGGCGTGTGCACCGCTTCCAGCGTCCAGCCGTTTCCTTCGACCACATCTCCGTCTTTGAGGTGGATGTCGGGAATAAAGTCATAGTCGCCTGTGCCGGTGCCGATCTCCAGGCCGCGGTCCTTGCCGTGCTGGCCGTAGCCGTAGGTGGTGGCACCGGTAGCCGGTTGCAGCAGTTGGGTGTTGGGCGAATGATCGCGGTGGGTGTGGGTAATAATGATATGGGTGATCTTTTCACCCTCCGTGGTCTTCAAGATCGCATCCACATGATCCTGATCCAACGGGCCGGGATCGATGACCGCCACTTCCCCACGGCCGACGATATAGGTGCCGGTACCATGAAACGTGAAAGGACCCGGATTGTTGGCGACGACCCGGCGGATCAAGGGCGACAGCGTGTCCGGCACCCCATATTCAAATTCCAATTCCCGATTGTGGGGAATGACCACCCGTTGTCCCATTTGCGAAGCCCTTTTCTTTGAAGTGTCTTGGCTTAGGCGTCGGGCCCGGCTGCTGTCAAGAGCGGGCTCTGTCTCGCTCTTTGCATTGTTCCCCGACAAGCTTGCCGTTAAAGTCCCGCCCTGAATTTTAACGAGAGGAAAAATCCCATGTTTACCACGCGCCCGGAACTGCTCGGTACCTTCGGCATGGTGTCCACGACCCATTGGCTGGCCTCGGCGGCGGCTATGTCGATGCTGGAAAAGGGTGGCAACGCCTTCGATGCCGCCGTCTGTGCCGGGTTCGTATTGCACATCGCCGAGCCGCATTTGAACGGGCCAGGTGGGGATATGCCGGCCATTCTCCATGTTGCGGGGGAAGACACGCCGCGCGTGGTTTGCGGTCAAGGGCCGGCACCCGCGGGCGCTACCATGGCGCATTACCGGGATGAACTCGGACTCGATCTTGTGCCGGGAACGGGATTACTGGCAACGGCGGTGCCCGGTGCCGTCGATGGGTATCTTCTTATCTTGCGTGATCACGGCGTGCTCGATCTGGAGACGGTTCTGGCGCCCGCCATTCACTATGC
>DLVK01000262.1:0-893 GCA_003444235.1 Rhodospirillaceae bacterium | reverse complement strand
ACATTCACTATGCCGAAAACGGCGCGCCGATCGTTCCCAATATTTGCAAGACGATTTCCGGTGTCGAGGAGATGTTCCGCGACCATTGGCCGACCTCGATGCCGGTTTACATGCCGAACGGAGAAGTGCCGGAGGCGGGCACACTCTTGGGTAACGAGGGGATCGCCAAGACCTGGAAACGGCTCATCGACGAAGCAAAATCCGCAGGACGCGACCGTCAGGCCCAGGTGGAGGCGGCACGCAATGCGTGGGGTAATGGGTTCGTCGCAGAAGCGATCGACAAGTTCTGTCGCGAGAACGAGGTCATGGACGTTTCCGGTGATCCGCATAAAGGCGTTTTGACCGGGGATGACATGGCTGGCTGGCGCGCGTCCTACGACACGCCTCTGTCATACGATTTTCACGGCCACACTATTTTCAAGATCGGACCTTGGAGCCAAGGGCCGGTGCAACTGCAGCAACTGGCGTTGCTCAAGGGTCTGGGTATCGAGGATATGGATACCGAAAGCGGCGAATTCGTCCATACGGTGACCGAATGTGCCAAGCTCGCTTTCGCGGACCGGGAGACCTATTACGGCGATCCCGACTTCGTCGAAGTTCCTATCGAGACCCTTTTGTCGGACGAATATAACGACGAGCGCCGCAAGCTTGTGGGCAAGGACGCTTCGCTCGAATTCCGGCCCGGCGAGATCGAAGGGTATGGTGCGCCGGTCGACTATCAAGCCGCCGTCGACAACGCGAGTTCGAAGAAGTCGGACCTGGCAGGGATCGGCGAGCCGACGGTCGGGCGCCCTGCAAAAGGCGATACTTGCCATATCGATGTCATCGACAAGGACGGCAACATGGTCGCCGCGACCCCGTCGGGCGGTTGGCTGCAAAGTTCCCCGGTGATC
>DLVK01000156.1:0-3623 GCA_003444235.1 Rhodospirillaceae bacterium | reverse complement strand
GCAACAAATATAACGAAAACCTGCCGCTGCCGATCGGCTGGGCCAATGATGCGGACGGCAACCCGACCACGGATGCGTCCGTCATCATCGAGGAACAGGGGGGTACCCAGACCCCGCTCGGCGGCACCCGGGAGCTTGGGAGCCACAAAGGCTACGGGCTCGCGGCCATGGTGGAAATCCTGTCCATCGCCTTTTCCGGCGCGCGCCTGCAAACCGGCGACCCCGACGCCTCGACCAAAACGCCGGGCACGATGGATGTGGGCCATTTCTTCCTCGCCATCGATCCGAAAATCTTCAATCCGGAACGCTCATTCGAAGACACGGTCGATCAGATCATCGACGACCTCCACGCCTCGACACCGGTCGATCCGGACCAACCGGTGATGGTTGCCGGCGAGCCGGAAGAAATCATGCGCGCGGAACGCAAGACGACGGGTATCCCCGTCCCCGCCGGTCTCCGCAATGCTATCGAAGAGGTTTGCCGCGAGAGTAACGCCGAGTTCGTATTCGTTTAGAGCAGGTCGCGCGCCATGCCCGTCACCTCCATCGACAGCGTCTATTTCGGACATATGTTCGCGTGCGCACGTATGTCGGAGATATTTTCCGACGAAGGGCGCTTTGCGGGTTGGCTCGAGATGGAAGCGGGCCTTGCCCGGGGACAAGCTCGGATTGGCATGATCCCGCAAGAAGCCGCCGATGAAATATCCGAGGCGGCAAATCTGGATACGATCGATGGCGATGCGATCATTGCCGCCTACAAGAAAAAGGGCGCACGCATTATCCCAATGGTGCATGCGCTGGTCGGCGCCGTCGGCACCGAAACCGGGCGCTATGTGCATTGGTCGAGTACGACCCAAGACGTGATCGATACCGGTCTCGTGCTGCAATATCGAAAAGCACTCGACGTCCTCGAAGAGCTCTTAACCGGGACCGAAGACGTGCTTGCGGAACTCAGTAAAACCCATCGCACGACATTGATGGCGGGGCGGACGGCAATGCAGCAGGCTTCGCCGATAAGCTTCGGCGCGAAGGTCGCGGTCTGGCTGTCGGAGATCAACCGTCACCATGACCGGCTCGACGAAATTCGGCCGCGCTTTCTCACCTGCCAGATAACTGGTGCGGTCGGGAATCTCGCCACCGTCGGAGATCAGGGAATTGCCATGCGCGAGGCGGTTGCTGACGAACTCGGGCTCAAAGCGCCCGCTATAGGTTGGCACTGTTCACGTGATCGCTGGGCCGAGATGACCAGCCTGTTGGCAATGATCGGAGCGACCCTGGCCAAGATCGGCCAAGAGGTCGCCTACCTCGCCCATACGGAAATCATGGAGCTTGCGGAATCCTATGAAACCGGGCGCGGCGGCAGCTCGACCCTGCCCCAAAAACGCAACCCCATTCTTTGCCAGCCATTGGTTGCGGCCGGGCGCATGCTCCGCGAAAAGGCAGCGCTCAATCTCGATGCCATGGTGGCCGAGCACGAACGCCCCGTGGGCGCCGCACAGATCGAGTATACCTTGCTCCCGGAAGCCTTCGTGATTTGCGGTGGCGCGCTCGAAAACGCGCTCGAACTCCTCGGCGGATTGCAGGTCGACGAACGGAAAATGCGGGAAAATCTCGACATGGCCGGCGGCATGATCATGTCGGAAGCGGTGATGATGGGGCTTGCTCCTCATATCGGGCGGAACGAAGCGCACCACGTCGTCTTCGACGCCTGTGCCCGAGCCAACGAAGAGGGTCTAACCCTGAAACAGGCGGTGATGGAAGATCCGAAAATTGCCGGCAAACTCAACGAAGCGGCAATCGATACGCTGATCGACCCCGCTAATTACCTCGGTAGCACGTCGGAGATGATCGACGCAGTGCTGGACGAACTCGCCCAATCGCGCAAACGCCGGGGAAGCTGATCCATGGCCACCAGTCAAATCGATTCCGAATACTTCACCGGCATGTTTACGAGCCCGCGAATGCGGGAAATTTTCTCCGACGAAGCGCGGTTTCAGGCGTGGCTCGACGTTGAGGCGGCGCTAGCGCGGGCCCAAGCGAGACTCGGTCTTATACCCGAGGAGGCCGCGCAAAAAATCACCGCTGCGGCCAAAGTCGAGAATATCGACGTCGCCGCGATGACCGAACATTTCAAGGCCAACGGATTTCCGATTCTTCCCATCGTAAAACAGCTAAACAACGCGCTCGATGAGGACACCCGGCGCTATGCTCACTGGGGTAGCACAACCCAAGACATCACCGACACTGGCCAGGCATTGATGATCAAGAATGGCCTTGCGCATCTGGACCAGATGCTGGAGACGATCGAAGACACCCTGATCGCACTGTCGGAGAAACACCGCGACACGGTGATGGTGGCGCGAACCATGGGCAACCAGGCGATCCCTATAACCTTCGGTCATAAGACGGCGATCTGGCTCGGGGAGTTTCACCGCCATCGCCAGCGCCTTGCGGAGGCCCGACCCCGGATAGAGGTTGGCCAGATCGCCGGAGCTGTCGGCACCAATGCAACGCTCGGCGACCAAGGCCTCGAAGTCCTCAGCGAAACAATGACCGAGCTTGGCCTCGGTGAAGCATCGATCAGCTGGCACGTTTCGCGGGATCGCTGGGCGGAAGCGGCTTTTCTGTTGGGCCTTGTCGCCGGTACCTGTGCCAAAATTGGTGCGGAAATCGGACTATTGATGCGAACCGAAATTGCGGAAGTCAGCGAGGCCTACGAGCCTGGACGCGGCGGTAGCTCCACGTTGCCGCAAAAACGCAATCCGGTGACTTGCCCTACCGTCGTCGCTACCGGGCGGCTGGTGCGCGAAAAAGTGGGCCTCGCACTCGATTGCATGGTCGCCCAACACGAACGCGATATCGGCGGCGGTCATCTTGAATGGACCCTGCTGCCCGAGGCCTTCGTGCTCACAGGCGGCGCACTGGAAAAAACAATCGAAATGCTTAACGGGCTCGTCGTCGATGCCGAGCGCATGCGCCAGAACCTAGACCTCACCAACGGGCTCGTTATGTCGGAAGCGGTGATGATGGGCATCGCCCCGGTAATCGGACGGGACGAGGCACACCACCTGCTGCAGGAAGCCTGCGGCGAATGCATAGACAATGACAGGCAACTTGCCGACGTGCTGGCCGAGCATCCGCTCATATCGGAAAAACTCGGCAAAGACGATATCGCCGTCCTGCTCGACCCGGCGAACTACCTCGGCACCGCACCGGAGATGGTGGACCGGACAATCAAGCTGGTACGAGAGTCGCGATAAGTTCCCAATAATCCAGCGGATTCAACCGATCGCAAATGAGGAAAAGGTTATTGGGTTTTAAACCAACGCCACTTTACGGCACCTTGATCACCAGATCTCGGATCGCGTAATCGCCGCCTGTATTGACGAAGGCAAAGCCGTCAAACGGGTCGCCGAAGCTTCGGTCGACCACGTCGAAAAGCGTATGGTCGTCTACCGAGATACGCATGCGCCCCTTCTTGTCGCGCTGCCAGCGTAAAGCGTGGGTCTTTCCGTCTTCGAGCGCGGCCAACTTGTTAACGCTTGCAAAGGCAATGGTGGTAATCGCGCCGCGAGCCGAACGCTTTATCAGTTCGAAGCGATATTCACCGCGCCGGGGCTTTG
>DLVK01000032.1:0-4615 GCA_003444235.1 Rhodospirillaceae bacterium | reverse complement strand
CCACAGCGGATGCGTGTCCGTCCAGGACGGCGCGGGCACAGTCCGCCGGTTCGGCGGCACCACCGGCCGCAATGACCGGGATATTGACGGCATCGGCGACACTCCGGATCAACTCCGTATCGTACCCGTCCATAGTTCCGTCTCGGTCAATTGCATTTATCAAAATTTCCCCGGCCCCGTGCCGTTGGGCCTCTTGAGCCCAGGCCGTTGGTTCCAAGCCCGTCGGGGTGGAGCCGTTATTGATATAGACTTCATATTCGCGATTGTCGGTCTGCTTGGCGTCGATGGATACGACGATACATTGACGTCCAAATTTTGCTGCGCCATTGGCAATCAAATCGGGAGTCTCGACCGCACCGGTATTGATCACCACTTTCTCAGCGCCGGCGGCGATAAGGGTGGACATGGTCTCGACCGATCTAACGCCACCGCCGCAAGTGAAGGGTACGGTCAATTCTTCGCAAATCATGCGGACGATATCGGGATTGACGTTGATTTTGTCCGCTGCGCAGCCGATGTCCAAAAGGATCAATTCATCTACTTGCCGGGATTCGAAAACGCGGACGATCGTTATCGGGTTGGCAACCGTACGCGGGCGTTCGGTGAACCGAAGCGGTTTCTTCAGCATGCCGTCTTTCAACAGCAGTAGCGGAATGACGCGTGTTTTGATCATTCCACTTAGGCGGCAACTCTCTGGCCGCAACATTTGATAAAGTTTTGGATCAGCTGTTGTCCCAGACGTTGACTTTTCTCCGGGTGGAATTGGGTCGCGAAAATGTTGCCGTGTTCGAGAACCGACGCGAAAGGCGATCCGTACTCGGTGGTTGCGGCTACATGCTCTTCCTGATCACAAGCTACGTGAAAGCTATGTACGAAATAAAAATCGGATCGGTCCGGGATTCCGTCGAACAAGATTGAGTTTTTGCTGAAATCAATTTCATTCCATCCGATATGGGGAAGCGTCAGCTTGCGACCCGCCCAATCGATTTGTCCGGAGACATCCAGAGGTTCGACCGATGCGGGAAGAATGCCGAGGCCGGTATGATCACCGTCTTCGCGGCTGGAGTGCGCAAGCAATTGCATGCCGAGGCAGATTCCGAGAATGGGCTTATTGCGTTCTTGAACATGAGTTTTGATCGCCGCATCCAGCCCGGTCGAAGTCAGCTTATGCATCGCGTCCTTGAAGGCGCCGACTCCGGGAAGGACGAGGCTGTCCGCCTTATCGAGCGTACCCGGGTCGTCGGTAATCGGCGCACTCACATCTGCCGATTCGAAAGCGCGTTGAACGCTCCGCAAATTGCCGATACCGCAATCGATGATCGCTATGGTCAACATGTTCTAGGGTTTATGGGTTGCGCCGCAATTCGCAGACGTCCGGTTTCATTATTAGACTGCGGTCCGTGTCTTTGAGAAATTTGCCGTCCTTCATTTCGAATATCGCCGGATTGGTGAAGCTGTCACAAATCTCGTCGAATTCGGCGAGCGTCATGTCGAATTTTTCGCAAAACAATTGCACGGAATCGATGGGATATAAGCCATCGTAACGTTCGACCAACCGTACGGCCTCGTCACGCTCCATATAGTCATGGCGAATGTCGCGGCTGACATCGTCGGTCGCCCGGCCATACCCGAATTTGCAGTATTTGACATAGTCGTGGAGGTTCATCGACAGGCAGTCGAGATTTTCGAAGTCCGCATAGGTGACTTCGACACGACCGCGTCGGCGGCTCCAACCATGTTCTCCGATGACGTCTACTTGCTTTCTGGAATCCCAGGGGAAATAAAATCCGAGGAAAATGCCCAAACAGCCTTTATTGCCTCCAACCTTCACCAGTTCCTCTTTGGTCGGAAATTTATACATCTGCATGTCGTAGTCATTGATGCCCAATTCTTCCGACACTAAATCTTCGGGCCGCAGTCCATTAAGGACGCCGTAATCGGTTGCCCAGACCTCGTCCATTTCCCGGAGGTATTTTTCTTCGGTGAAAAAATTCCCGGCGAATTCCATACGTCCTTCGCCCCAAATGATAAGCGGAATGTCGAAGGCTACAGCCAGCCGATAGGGCAAACTCCAGATGGCGGCATGGTTGGCCCATTCCATGTCGCCGACCCGTTTAAAGCACTCGACGATCAGCTTCTCGTAGACGATCGGATTGCGTTTGATATGGAAAAGATCGACGCCCATACGGTTGAGGTTGTCGAGGTTCTTGCGGCCGATTTTTGTCGGCATCGTCGGCTCGAAACACACACAGAGGGGCCGGAGACCGTAAACATTCTTTGCGACATGGACCTGATACGTGCTGTCCTTCCCGCCTGAAACGGGAATGATGCAATCATACTGTCCGCCTTCGGGATTTCGGTATTTCTCTACGATTTCTTCGAATTGTCGCTTGCGGTCGTCCCAATCGATCGGGTTGGGACCACGCCCGTGTTTGTTTTCGGCCATGACACACGCATCGCAGATGCCGGTCTCGTCGAATTCCAGATCGGGCCTGGTGTCAGGCATCAGGCAACTTTTACAGAATTGCATTTGCGGGCTCCGAATATTGAGCGGATTGGGTTTGAGTTTCTTGAAGCGAGGCGAACAGAGGCTGGGCGATCAAATCGATTTCCTGCTCGTTTGGCGCATCGGTCCGGTTGTGAAAATCCAGCGGCTCCAGGTCCATGCAATGATGTTTGGCCGCCAGATAAAACCTTGCGCCGTCCTGCCGCCGGCGGGCAACTGCGTCCGGCGTATCCGTTGCGAGTGTCTCGCGAATCCATGCGAGATCTTCAAAGCCTCTGATCGATTTGACATGGGGAACCGCGCGGATAGGTCCGTGATGACTGAAATAGGCCACAGGCTTTCCGAACATTGCTGCCTCATAGGCCGCCGATCCGTTGATGGTGCAAACCATCGCCGATTTTTTGATGATCTCGTGGCTCGGTTGATGGGCTTGCATCATGACCGTATTCGGCATCGCGTCGATGCGACGATAGAATTCGTCGTTTCGCCGTCCTAATTGGATCGGGTGTTCTTTGACGGCCAGGATCGCGTCCGCAGGGAGGCTTAACGCCATTTCGCAGAGCATTGCGTATTGGTTCGAAAATTCAGGCGATTGCCCTTGCACCGAGGCCTCGGGCTCGTTTCCGAGCGGGAAAAATACGATCTTTCGATCGCTTGGAAGGTCCTCAAGTGAAAAATATGGAGGTTTGGTGAACTTACGTGTGGCCAGGAATTTTCTGAACAGCATCCACGCAGTCGATCGCCCGGTAAATCCGAACTTCGCTTTTCTGTAACCGCGGATCCGCATGTAGGCGTGATGCAGCAGCTGATACGCAATTTCTTTCAGGGTATGAATTGGCGAATGAAACTGCAGCATCTGCGGCCCAAAAACTCGAAACGGATCATTGGCTTTGAGTTCGGTTTCTACCAGGTCGATTTCTGCCGAACTGGGATCGGCGGCTGAGGCAATCGCTTCTTCGAAATCCGGCGCGTTCTCGTATTCATCGGTTGCCCAGTAGAACAGTTCATTCACCCTTCCTTGAGCGAGACATCGCATGGGGATATCTCGGGCCCGGCAGAGTAGCGGGATGGGTTTGGTGGAGATGCCGGTTGTCCCAGCGCTTATTACGAGTGCGGGGGGAAATTTCTCGGCCAGATTCTCGAAGTAGTCGATCGATTCGACACACGCGTCGATAGCGGCAAGTTGATCGCTGGCATCGCCCGCACGGGACCGTGGCAGTCCGTTCCAGCCAAATGTGAAACCGCGTCCATGGTGGCGGCAGGACTGCACCATTTCTCGTGCCAATGTCGTTCCGTGCTCATCTTCGAACGCGGTTGCCCGTGCGAGAAGCGATTCGGCCGGTCGGCGTTTGCCGTCAACGACACGGTCTAGATATTCGGGCATCAACACGATGCTTTCCAGGTCGAAGTCGAGACCGAACTGACGATGGTAAAATTGCCGATCCTGTTCGGACGAAACGATGAGGATCGGTTTAAGGCGGGTTTTCTCCGCCACATGCAATGCCAGCGGCTTCCATAGCCAGCGTTGCGCCGGCACGGGCAAAACCCAAACGTAATCGCCTTTGGAAAATGATTGATGCATTTTTCGGAACGTATCAGCCGTCGATGTCGCGCACGTTGCCGTCCCGGTCCTTGAATTTCAGAGACCGTTTTGAGTGCCAGCGCTGCCAATATTCTTCGTCCACGGCTTGATTGATTTCGACCAGTTGAGGCTGGCCGTTGAGGAGCGTTACGACAGCCGCCAGGTCGAAAACTTCGCCAGGTTGGTACAGAGCCTCGAATACCGCCGTAAAAAATTGAAGGTCCTCTTCATAGTCGAGGGTCAATCGCGCAGTGGTATGGATGTGATGCTCCCCAGTGGGCGCGAGTTCCACATGCTCGCAAACTCCGGTTTTGGTGAAAAAATCGATAAAGCCGGTGTCGTTTTCCGTCGTCAGATAGGAGGCCAGCACCTTTTCGATGGCGGCACGGCTGAAACTTTTGGTCGCCGTTCCGAGGGGTACGCCGGCGACCGTGACAATGTCTATGTCATCGGACTCCAGAAGCCGATCCATGGTCAGGTCCATATATTCGGTGGCCGATAGCGGGTCGTCCCCATCGGCTTGCACC
>DLVK01000560.1:8080-8631 GCA_003444235.1 Rhodospirillaceae bacterium | reverse complement strand
CCACCTCCGCCGCCGCATCGCGATCCGCGTGGTACCAGTAGGGATTGATGCTGAGCGCGGCCATATCGAGCCCCTGGGCATCCATCGCCGCGATACGGGTGGTGGTGTCGTCCATCAGAAGTTCGTCAATGCCCGGCGACTGATCTATGACCGCCATCGCCTCGGGCACCGCGCAGTGCGCATGGATATCGATCGTCTTGACCCGCGTGCCATTGACGACGACCTCACGTCGATGGCCATGATCGTGTGCACCTGCGCCATGATCCCCATGCGGTGCGCGAAAGGCACAATCGACAAATCCGAAATTACTGACCATCTCCACTCTCCCCCTGAGTTTTTCTCGCGTCGCGACTACTGAACTATCTCCAACCCACCGCCCACCGGGCAAGAGGGTTATTCATGCCTCCACGCGGTAAACCCGTGTTGCCGTATCGTGGAACAACGCCGCTTTGTCGCCTGCGGAATAATTCGTGGCCAGCCGCTTGTATGAGTTCCAAAGCTCGTTATAGCCGCAGCTTTGCTTGTCGACCGGGAAGTTGGATTCGAACATG
>DLVK01000560.1:0-7786 GCA_003444235.1 Rhodospirillaceae bacterium | reverse complement strand
ACCGGGAAGTTGGATTCGAACATGCAGCGCTCGATCCCGAACCGTTCGATGAGAAATTCGAAATAAGGCCGCGCCGCCTCCAACAGCTCTTCGCCGGTCGGCGGGTCGGGGCGCTTTTCCCAGGCGAAGCCGTTAGCTTTCATATTGAGCCCGCCCAGTTTGACGACCACATTCTCGCAGGCCGCCAACTCGGCCATCGATGCTTTCCAGTCTTCGAGAATTTCCGCGCGCCGACCCGCATAGGGCCCGTCGCCCAATGGGCCGCCCGCATGGTCGACGACTATCGAGAGATCGGGCAATGCCCGCGCGAGGCCTATCATCTCTCCCATCTGCGTGTGGTAGCACCAACCTTCGAAAATGAGCCCCCGCCGGTCCAGTTCCTTGGCCCCGTCGCGATAGCCGGGATCGAGTAGCAGATGTTCCGGCGCGCCCCAGGAGCTGTTGCCGATGATATCGCTGTCGTCGTAAGTGGCGCCGCACCGAACACCGCGAAATAGCCCGGTCCCCGCATCCACATGGGCATCCAGCACGTCGCCTATGGCCGCGCCGAGCCGGAGGTCGGCAAAGCCTATAATCGCCGACGCGACCCGCGTGGGCCCGTGGCGTCCGCTGGCGCTTTCCGCCGCGACCCCGGCGATGAATTCGGTCTCGCCGACCGGGCGCATCTCCTTTGGACCGCCCTCGCGATATTCCGCGCCGCACTGAATGAAGACCGTGGAAACGATGTTGTGCCCGGAATTCAAATCTTCCGCATACTCTTCGAGCCCGTAACGGAGCGATCCCCGATTTTCGCGATAGGTCCAAAGGTGGTGGTGCGCATCGCAAATGGGCAGCCCGGGCTCCAACGTCGCCTCTTGGTGGCGGGCAAGCCAGTCGTGATTGTCGGATTTGGCGGGCATGGGGTCCCGATAGGTTCCGGAGGCCGTTACCTAGAAGCTCGCGCCGGCGACACCGATGGTCGATTGGCCGGTGTCGAACAGCTCGGTGTAGGTGCGCCGTCCGTTGGCGACCGCGATCAGCTCTTCGTAAATCTTCTCGCCGCCCTCTTCGATCGACATTTCACCCCGCATGATATCGCTGACATCCACATCGAGATCGTCGAAGCCGCGCTCCGCGGTCAGCGGGTTGCCGCTAACCTTGATCGTCGGCGTGAACGGATGCGACGAAGGCTGCCCGAGCCCGGTGTTGAAGCCGATGATCTGGCAGCCGCCGGCGGCGAAGCCGGTCATCGATTCACAGGCCGGTGCCGGCGTGCTCATGAAATAAAACCCGGGCGGGTCCGGCACCACCTGCTCGCAATAATCGACGACCCCTTGCAACTCCTTGGTGCCCGGTTTCTTGACCGCGCCCAGCGCCTTTTCGGCGAGCGTGGTCAGGCCGCCATTGATGTTGTCCGCCGATGGGTTAGTCCTGCGGATATCCTCGACCCCGCCCATGCGCGACATTTCTTCCATATCGGCAATCGCCTGGACGATGTCGGCCGCGACACCCTGATTGACCGAGCGCTCGGCGAGGAGATGCTCCGCGCCCATGATTTCGGCGGTTTCCGAGAGCACCACCGAACCGCCCGCATCCATCAGCATGTCCGACGCATGGCCCAGCGCCGGGTTGCCCGAAAGACCGCTGGAGAAATCCGAGCCGCCGCATTCGGAGCCGAAAACGAGTTTGGAGAGCGGCTGTTCGGTCCGCTGCAGGGTCGAATGTTTGCGCACCAGTTTGGCCGCGGCCACGGTGCCCGCCTCGATGGCGCGGAAGGTGCTGCCATATTCCTGAAAGGGGACGCATTCCACATCCTTGCCCGCGTCCGCGATGGGCCCGGCGAAAGCATCGGTCGAGGGCTTGTGCAGGCTCACAAACACGATGCCCGCGAGGTTCGGGTTCATCGCCATACCGTAAATCGCCTTCATGCGCATATCGTGATTGCGCCCGATCATCTTGCGTCCGAAGAGATCGGTGACCAGATCGGTCTCGCGCACATTCTGATGGATTTTGAGCGCCAGCCCGTTGGTATTGTCCATCAGCGAGATGATGCCAACCCGGTTGCGCACACCGACGCTCCCGTTCGAGCGTTCGAATCCGAAAAAAGTATCGCTTCCTGCCATTGCTCGTCTCCCTCGTCTTTTCCTTTACCGCGTCCCCGACCGATCAGTCGGTAACGTTGTGGACGTGGACGTGATTGCCCTTGGCGATGTCCTCGGTCGCCTGGCCGATTATCTCGCCATATTTGATGATCTTCTCGCCCTGGGCGATATCGTTGATCGCGATCTTGTGCCCGCGCGGAATGGCGCCTGCCGTGGTGACCGGAAAGTTTTCCTTGCCCAGTCGCACGGCGGCTTCGGTGCCCTCGTCGAGATTGTGCAGGCACACCGCCACATTGTCCTTCTCGTCGACCATCAACGCATCGAGACTGCCACTCAAATCCTTTTCCGCCATCTGGTCCGCCATGGGACTCCTCCTCCACAGATATCAGGCCGTTTCACCGCTCTTGAGTGTTACAGGATATGCGGACAGCCGCCAAGGTGGGGAGGTGTTTGGGGTGGTATTGGCGAATTGTATTGTCTGCTTCTGTCTAAGAGCGGACCTTTCCACCAAGCAATCGATACATACTGGGTCTGCCAATGCCCAGCTCTTTTGCGATAGCGCTAGCCCCTGTTCCTAGAGCCTTAGGTTCCTGAACTTACTCGTAATCAATCGACAACTTGCAACCTTTACAGACCCGCTTGGCTTTCGCCTAGGTTACGCATCCATTCTAAAAAAGCTCGCTGACAAACAAAGGGAGAATATCGACCATGCTTATTAGGATTGTTGACATTGTAAGCGGTCGAATCGGCATTGCGTCCATAGTCCCGGACAGGGTCTGTCCGGCTACCATCTGCGGCAATTTCCGAAAACCATTCGACGGCGGCGCTTCACCATCTTAAGATGAAATAAGCGTTGTTTAGCGTTTCTAGGTGGTCCGGAAATAATTCGACGCGCAAAAAGGGAATTCCGATGGCTCATATAGACATTAACATTGCAAGAATTGCCGGAAAACCAAGGGTTATTGTAACTTTGGATGCATTTGATTGGACCGGCTTATGGATGCTGTTCAAAAACGCTGCCGGAGAAAGCGACACGATTGAGGTTGCTCGCAGAAACGAAGGCAATAGTAAACCAAGTTATATATTCGAAGTGGATATCGAAAGAAAAGTGGGTCCTCACAGGACCGTTAGGTTCTTGGCATTCGCCGATTCACATGTTTCAAATTGGGAGTTCAAAAAGGCCAAGGACGGTGACTATATAAAGGACGCAAACGGTAACTATATACCGCACAATCCCGGTGAATATAA
This sequence comes from Rhodospirillaceae bacterium, assembly GCA_003444235.1. GTDB lineage: Bacteria > Pseudomonadota > Alphaproteobacteria > UBA8366 > UBA8366 > UBA8366. Next base: position 4,457 of record DLVK01000560.1, on the reverse strand, counting down.
AAAGGTACCCATAAAATTGGAACCTATGTTCGTCGAAACGGACGGCGGTTCAGAGACAGCGGGTTGTTTTTTGGGGGCGGGCAAGGGAACGCCTCCGTCGGGTGGCGGCGAGCAATTTTTTTTGGAAGGGACGGTAATTATTTTGCCCGGTAATGTTGGACAACGGCAAAGCGGTCCCGTTGAATTTAAGCAGACAGGCATGACGGGCATTTTCGAGGCGCTTCAGTAAAGAACATCGCTTATTTTCGGAGAATGTTATGACTATACCTAATATTGATATTGCTCTTACTGATCAACCGCAAAACCCTGCTTCCGATAACGTGAATATCCAACTTACTGGAGACGGATGGACGGATTTAAAAATAAATTCCGAAACAATACCGGTCTCGAACAATCACAATTCTGTTCCATTCGACATTTTCAGTGGCGTTTATTTTTCCGCTACCGTGAAGATGTTCTATTTTGATCCTACAATGCCGTCGAACGTATTATTTCTTGATTCGGACCAGATAAATTTTACGGCTTTTTGTGTGATTAGCTATAGGCGCTCGCCAAGCGATTGGAATGGGGCAGTCGAATTGAATGGATTCGTAAGTGCAACCGACAACGTGAAAATCGACTACCAGCAAAAAGAGAAAACGATACCAAACGGTACCAGTGCGTATGTAAACTTCAGCCAAGGCACTGGTTTAAAAGGTGTATTTCGATTGCACTACTAAATTTCCCGAAGAGTTTTGTTTCTGAGAGTCTAGGGGCCATCTTACTCTCGGTCGTCTCGATGCGGGTCTTTAAAATTAGGCAACAGTGAAGCTTTGAGAGCGCGGAAATCCAGCGGACATTGGTCCTACCTGTAGATGAAAGTGGGTGACACCTCGTGGCTTGCTGAATTTCACGCCACCTTATCCCGCCTATATACCGTTGCCTTTCCCTATCGAATTGGTCCACTCCGATGTAAAGGAAAAAGGTAGTCGATCGCTATCGCGATTACCGCCTATACCTAATTACATACCACCGACGTGGAAGCGTCCGCTTCTGTCTATTTGCGGACCTTGCCTCAAGTATCACTTTTGGAAGCGCGCTTACCGGCCTCCCGACCACTACGCACCCTACGGCCTCGCAACCATCAAAACGCCTATGACCAGTGCCGCGAGGAGTACCGTTTCGACGCAGATCAAGGTGATTGCCTGGCCGCCGACGGCTTTCAGCGATCTCAACGCGGTTTTCATGCCGATTGCCGCGATGGCGGTCACCAGACACCAGCGGGAAAGATCGAGGAGACCCGATTTTAGGGCGGGGGGAAACCACTCGGCACTGCCGAGCCCGACCAGCAAAACGAAGCCGAAGACGAAGAACGGTATCGGCAATTGGCGACCAGGGCCCGAGCCCCCGTGATTCCGGAACAGGAACGATAGCAACAGCACGATCGGAACCAGCATCGCGACCCGGAGCAGTTTGACGAAGGTCGCCGTATCGCCGGCCTCTTCGGAAATGCTGTAGCCGGCACCGACAACCTGCGCCACGTCGTGAATGGTCGCGCCGATGAAGATGCCCGCGGACAAATCGTCGAGATTCAGAAGATCGACGATCATCGGATAGAGGATCATCGCGAACGTGCTGAGGGTGGTGACCGAGATGACGGTAAAGAGCGTGTTGCGCTCCGAATGTTCGTTCTTCGGCAACACCGAGGCGATCGCGAGCGCCGCCGAGGCACCGCAAATCGCCACCGCCCCACCCGTCAAGCAACCGAGCCGCCAACCGCGCCCGATGAACCGTGCGATTACCGGCCCCGACACCATGGTGACGAACACGCCGCCGACGACGATACCGATGGTTATCCAGCCCGACTGGCTGATTTGCTCGATGGTGATACCGAGCCCGAGCAGCGCGACACCGAACTTCAATATCGCCTGCGAGGCGAACTCAATGCCGGGGATGCACGGCCCCTCTTCGGAGAGAAAATGAAAGCCGATGCCTAAGAGCAACGCGAACAGCATCGTCGGCCCGCCGTAATGTTCCGACAAGAACCGCGCGGCGATGGCAACCGTGACCGTTGCCAGCAAGCCGGGAAACAGGATTTTCCCCTGAGCGGTCAGTCGATCGCGAAACCCTATAGCGCCAACATCGGAGTCTTTAGTCGAATTGTCAGGTTTGTCGCTCATTATCGGCCTCTCACGGTGACCAACCAGCCGCCCCATGGCGCAACTTCGCCATCGATAGGAACGGGTAAAAACAGGGTAGCACTAAACTAAATTAGTGCGTCGCCTTATGAGCAGGAGGCGACGTTTTGCCGCGAAGGTCGCACCTGATTGTGCCGTAGTACGGTCTTGTAATTTGCTTAGCATCAATGAAAGTTTTCGGTGCAACTTACTGACGGACTTCTGGATTGCCAGTTTATTTAAATCAATGGGTGAATTGGTGGTTTAGGTTTCCTTGGTGTTATCACTCTGATCTTCATCAGATTTTTTGTGAGGTCTTTTTTGCGATCTCACCCCGAAACTTTTCTGCCACTTTCTTAAATCGTTTATTAACCACACGCCGATTAATGATGGGATTAAAAGAAATAGAACAAAACTCATTCTTCACTCCCTTCAAATTCCACTGAAAAAAACCGTCACACGCTACCTTCGCAAATAACTTCGACCAGATTTGGGCCCTTCCTGTTCGCAATCGCGCTTTCGAGCGCGTCGCGCAGACTTCCTGGTTCTTCGACGCGTTCGGCTTCCACTCCCATGGACCGCGCCAAATCGGCGAAATTGACTTCGGGGTCCTTGAAATCCATGCCGACGAATTGATCGTTTCCGTGGAACGCCAACAAGCGCTGCTTGATGATCCGATAGCCGCCGTTGTTTACGATGATAAATGTCATGGGAAGCTTGTGGTTGGCGGCACTCCAGAGCGCCTGAATGCTGTACATGGAACTGCCGTCCCCGATGATCGCGCATACGGGACGGTCCGGATGGGCCAGCTGGACACCGACCGATGCGGCTATTCCCCACCCGATGCCGCCGGATGCAAGACCATGGTAATCGTGGCGTTCGCGATAGGGCCAAAGATCATTGAAAAACCGCGCCGCGGTCAGCCCTTCATTAACGACGATGGCGTTCTCGGGCAACGTTTCGGTGATCTGCAACATCATCCAATCGGGATCGATCGGCACGTCGCTGCCCTCACCGGATATCTTCTCGCGAAGCTTCACCCGTTTCGCGGTCCAGTTCTTGTCCGCCAATGCCCCGATGCGCGCTTCCGCCTTTTCGGCCAAAGCCGCGCCCCCCTTCTCCTGCAATACGGGGGTCAGCGCCCGGAGCGTTTCCCGGACGTCACTGCCGATCGCCAATTCCGTGGGATAGTTCTTGCCCATCTCCCAATCGTCGAGGCCGAATTGCACGATCGGGAGACCGTCCGGCAACGGATCGACCTCATCCCAAACCGACATGCGCAGCACGTCCGCGCCGACCACGATCATAAGATCGTAGGGTTCGAGCACGCTGCGGACGTCCTTCTGAAGGCGCGAAAGCGCCCCCATGAAACACGGATGCTCGGAAAGAAAGTGCGAGCCATAGGGCACGGTTTGCTGAAACACCGTGGCGCCGAGCGCCGTCGCGAAATCCGCGGCCTCGGCCAACGCGTCGCTGGTCACGATCTCATTGCCGCAAAGCATCACCGGGTTCTCGGCCTGCAGCAAACGGTCGGCGATGGTATCCAGCACCTCGTCCGACGGTCGATTGCGCGTATCCACTCTGGTCATCACGCCAAGCTCGATCCCCGCCTCACGGTTCAAGATGTCACCGGGCAGGGACAAGAAGACCGGACCGGTCGGCGGCGTCATGGCGACTTTGGCGGCGCGGTGAATGATACGCGGCATGTCTTCGAGACGGGTGATCTCGGTCGCCCATTTGACCAAGGGCTCGGCCATGGGGACCAGAGAATCGTAGAGCAACGGCTCGGTCAGGCCGTGCCCCAGTTCCTGCTGGCCCGCTGTGATGATCAACGGCGTGCCCGTGAATTTGCAATTGTAGAGCGACCCCATCGCGTTACCGAGGCCCGGCGCCACATGAACGTTACAGGCCACCAACTCCCCAGTTGCACGCGAGTAACCGTCGGCCATCGCCACGACGACGGACTCCTGCATGCCCATGACGTAGGTCAGGTCGGGATGATCTTTCAAAGCATGCATGATCGGCAATTCGGTTGTTCCGGGATTGCCGAAAAGATGAGTGACGCCTTGAGCTTTTAACAAAGCGAGAAATGCCGAACGTCCGGTGATCTGATTCGCGGCCACGGTATGCCCTTTCAGTAAAATAAAAAAACGCACTGCCTAGAAAACGAGGCAATGCCGTTAGATAGCTAACATAGCAAAAGGGAATATAGTCCACGTTTTCCATGGCGTCAGGTGTGCAGAGGCACGGGTATCTAAATGGACCAGTTCCGAGTAGAGGCGCGCAGCACGTCTTACCGCA